>CAMFZA010000213.1 GCA_946002345.1 uncultured Phascolarctobacterium sp.
CTTTTTTCTACGAAAAAAGCTTAGCAAAAAAGCTTTTTATTTGTTTGGGCTCGTCATTCTTCCCCTTGTAACTGCTTTTGGTTCGTGGTTCAAGGTTATCCCGTTCGCTGTTCTGTATCCGTTGCGTCTACCGGGATGGAAGCTTTGGGAAACTGCACAATTAGCTAAACAAAAAAGAACGGTACAGTTAACCCGTACCGTTCCTAAAAATCGACCTCTGAGTCTCAACGGGAAAGCGAAACCCTTACTTCTCCACCCAAAGACCCTTCTCGTCCTTCTTATAACCAGCCAACTCAATAGCCAACGCAGCCATCACCTTAGTAGCATCCTTGATTTCCAGATTCAGCTCTTCAGCGCGAATGAAGTCCTCGTGGCACATTTCGCTGGGCTTCTTGCTAGTCAGCAGGATGTACTCATTTTGCATTTCGGCGAGTTTTTTGGCTTCAGTGTTGAAATCGTTCATTTGCTTAAGTCTCCTTTATACTTATTTACTTTTTCTATGAAAACGTTAGAAGTACCAGAAGGCGAGGAAGGGCGCCGACGGCGTATGAATAATACTCCTAGGAGCCCTGACGAAGCATAATGGTGCTTATAACGTTTTGCTATTTTTAACAATTCTTATTGAACTATTGCGTTCAAATCGCCCACTGCGTGGGTAACATCCTTAACTGCGCTCAGCAAAGCCAGACGATTGTTCTTAATCTTTTCGTCCTCAGCCATAACCATAACATCATCAAAGAACTTGTTGATGGGATCAACCAGCTTGGTAGCCTCAGCCAAAACTGCTGCATAATCATATTTAACGGATGCAGCCAGCACCTCTTTATTGGCTTCCATAGCGGCAGTATGCAGAGCAGTTTCTGCTTCCACCTCGAAGAGCTGCGGGTTGATGGCGGTTTCTTCTTCAATCTTCTTGCACAGGTTAGCCACACGGGTTGCAGCCTGAATCAGAGCAGGTGCAGCTTCACTAGCCACGAAGTTGTTCAGAGCTACAGCGCGAGCATACAAATCAGCAAAGTCATCATTGCGCTCTTCGGCCAGCACAGCGTCCACTACGTCGTAGCGGATGCCTTGGTCAATCAGCATGTTGCGCAAACGTTGCTTCATAAATTCAGCAATTTGCGGTACCAGCTTGCCGGTTTGCTCCGGAGCAATATTCAGCAGATAGAGGCTACCAGCAATTACCTTGTACAGGGAAATATGGTAATTAGCATCCAAAAGGATGTTAATGATGCCCAAAGCCTGACGGCGCAGTGCATAGGGGTCCTGGGAGCCAGTGGGAGCCAAGCCACGGCTGAAGGTAGCGCAGATATTGTCCAGCTTGTCGGCAATGCCTACAATGCGACCGATATCGCTCTTGGGCAGCTCGTCGCCGGCAAAGCGCGGCAGATAATGCTCGAAAATACCCAAAGCAACCTCCGGAGCTTCGCCGTCCAGCTTAGCATATTCCCGGCCCATAACGCCCTGCAGCTCGGTGAACTCTACAACCATGCCGGTAACCAAATCGCATTTACACAGCAGGGCAGCGCGGTTCAGCTTTTCTTTATCAACCTTGGCATTGATGGCCATGGACAGCATATTGGAGGCCTGCACCAGACGGTTACTCTTGTCGTTCATATTGCCCAAGCCCTCTTGGAAGGAAACAGTCTTCAGTTTTTCCAAGCGGTCAGCCAAGGATTGCTTGCGGTCCTCGTTAAAGAAGAACTCTGCGTCGCTAAGGCGTGCACGCAGTACACGCTCGTTACCATGAGCTACAACCTCCAGATGGTCCTTACCACCGTTGCGCACGGTGATAAATTTGTTCAACAAAGAGCCATCCTCAGCCATAACCGGGAAATAACGTTGATGATCGCGCATGGGGGTGATGATGCATTCCTTGGGCAGAGCCAGGAATTTTTCTTCAAATTTACCGCACAGAGCAGTGGGCCATTCAACCAAGTAGTTTACTTCCTCCAGCAGATCCTCGTCAATTTCCACATGACCGCCCTCGGCAATGCCCAAATCGGGTACCTGCTGGCGAATCAGCTCCCGGCGAGCGTCTTGGTCCACCATCACGAAATTATCATATAAAGTCTTTTCATAAGCATCAGCACTAGGAATTTCCACCACACCGGTAGCGCCTATAACAGCGGAAGCAACGCTGTTCTTAACCTTCTTGGCAGCAGTATCGATCATAGCCTTAGCTGCGTCCAGTACGGACTCATGCTCCTTGCCAGCTTCCACAGCGGAAGGACGCAGGAAACGGTGACCACGGCTAAATTTACCGGATTTAACACCGGTGATTTCCACGGGAATAACCTCCGTGCCAAACAAAGCCACCAGCCAACGAATTGGGCGCACGAAGCGGAATTCATGATCCGCCCACCGCATATTTTTGGGGAAGTTGAGGCTGGTCAAAATATCCAGCAGCAGGTCGGGCAGCAAGTCCTTTACAGCGGCACCTGCCAAATGCTTCACTGCATAAACATAATTGTCGCGTACAACCAGCTCTTTTACATCCACACCCTGGCCACGAGCAAAGCCCAAAGCAGCCTTAGAGGGCTCGCCGTTCACAAAGGCGATTTTAGCAGAGGGACCCTTAGCTTCCACGGTGCTGTCCGCTTGAGTTTCGGCCACGCCGCTGGCGATAAAGGTCATGCGACGGGGAGTGCCATACACCTTGACAGCTTCGAAGGGGATGCGCAGCTCCGCCATTTTCTTTTCGGCCAATTCTTGCAGTTGTGCCAAAATACCGGGCATAAACTTGGCCGGGATTTCTTCAGTACCAATTTCAAAAAGTAATTTTTCCATTATTTATTCTCCCCTTTCTTCAGCAGCGGGAAGCCCATTTTTTCACGCTGTTCCACATAAGCAGCTGCGCACAGACGCGCCATGGCGCGCACGCGGCCGATATAAGCAGTACGCTCGCTCACACTGATGGCACCGCGGGAATCCAACAGATTAAAGGTATGAGAGCATTTTAATACGTAATCGTAGGCAGGACGAATGTAGCCCAGCTCGATAACGCGTTTTGCTTCAGCCTCATATTTTTCGAACAAATCAAAGAGCAGTGCGGTGTCTGCAATTTGGAAGTTATAGTAGGATTGCTCTACTTCGTTGGTGTGGAAATAGTCGCCGTAGGTGATGTCATCCACCCATTTTACATCGTACACGTTTTCCACGCCTTGGATATACATAGCCAGACGCTCCAGACCATAGGTGATTTCTACGGTTACAGGCTTAACGTCAATGCTGCCCACTTGTTGGAAATAAGTAAATTGGGTGATTTCCATGCCATCCAGCCAAACCTCCCAGCCAAGGCCCCAAGCGCCCAAGGTCGGGGATTCCCAGTTATCCTC
>CAMFZA010000214.1 GCA_946002345.1 uncultured Phascolarctobacterium sp.
ACCCGTCCTTGCAGGCTGTGACCTGCGAGACCATAGTGGAGGAGCTGGGCACGGAGGGCCTGATTCCATCTGCTTCCATTACTGTGGGTGAGGATTTTAATTTCTTCAAGGAGCAGCTGCCCCAGCTAAAAACTGCTAGCCTGGGCATTGGTTGCGATCTTGTACCTCGCCTGCATGACCCAGAGATGCATTTTGAGCACAGGGCTTTGGCTCCAGCCATAAAGGTTTTGGCACGCTTGGCCCAAAAGCTTTTACAAGGTGATATTTAACAAATTGCGAGGCTCCCTGCTTTGGGTGGGGAGTCTTTTATTTGTCCAAAAATGTCCCGATTTACTGTAATAAGGCCGATAATGCTTTCTTGTGGTGCGGACCACCGTAAAATATGCTATAATAGATGCAAGTTTTATTAAAGGAGCGATTTTCTTGGAATTGCAGAAAATACAGGACAAGGATTTGCTGTGGAAGCTATTTAAATCTACGTTTATTATTAGTGCCTTTACAATTGGTGGTGGCTTTGTCATCATTCCTCTGTTGAAGGCCAAATTTGTTGATGAATATCAATGGATGGATGACAAGGAAGCTTTAAATCTGGTGGCTATTGCTCAGTCTGCTCCCGGCGTGGTGGCGGCCAATGCGGCTATCAGCCTGGGCTATCGCTTGGCTGGTATCAAGGGCACCTTGGTGGCTTTGGGAGCCACCATTTTACCGCCGCTGATTACCCTGAGCATTATTTCCTATGCCTACGATGCCTTTGCCAATAATCAGTACATTCAGTTGCTTTTAAAGGGCATGCAGTGCGGTGCAACGGCTATTATTATTAATGTGGCTCTTGATTTGCTGAAAAAGGAGTGGAAGAAAAAGCTGGCGCTGCCCCTGCTGATTATAGTGGGCACCTTTGTAGCCAATTATTTTTTCCATGTGAACCTCATGTACGCCGTGATTGTGGATGCCATTATAGGCTTTTTCCTGTTGCGGGATAAGAAATATGCGTAAGGAGGTGCCTTGTTAATGAGTTATATGATTTATTGGGAGCTTTTTTGGAGCTTTGTCAAAGTGGGCGCCTTTTGCGTGGGTGGTGGCTATGCCTCCATGCCTCTTATTCAGGCTCAGGTTATTGAAGAGCATGGTTGGTTGACCATGCAGCAGTTTATTGATATTTTTACTATTTCCCAAATGACGCCGGGACCCATCGGCATCAATGCAGCCACCTTCGTGGGTACTAAAGTTGCAGGTGTACCGGGGGCAATATGTGCCACGGTGGGCTTTGTGTTCCCTTCCGTAATTATTGTGCTGCTTTTGGCGCATTTATTCTTTAAATATGGGGATATCGGTCCCGTGCGTGGTGTGTTGAACGGCCTGCGTCCTGCAGTAGTGGCCTTGATTTGCTCGGCGGGCTTGAGCTTTGTGTTTTTGGCCCTGTGGAATACGGAAACCTTACCCAAGGACTTTACCAAGGTGGATCTAATTGGTGTTATTGTGCTACCTGTTTCCGTTTGGTGCATTCGTCACAAAATGAGCGTCATCAAGCTGTTGTGTATGAGTGGTGTTTTGGGTCTGTTGTTGGGTGTGATTGGCATTAGATAAAAAGCGCAGTGTGAACTCCCTCCGCCAGGTTGGCAGGGGGAGTTTTCTCATATCTTTATAGTAAACCTATTATAAAAAATAGTTGACGAAAACTGCTTTCTGCGGTACAATAAAAAAGGTTAACCGAAGTGGTTTATGTTGGTTAACAACTATCACAATTATGCTTAGGGATGTGAAATTTAGGATGGAAAAAATTATTGCTCTGGCTAACAAAGTACTGGATGGTCAGGATATTACTAGAGAAGAAGCTGAATATTTGATTAACGTTAGCGACAAGGATACCATGGTGCTGTGCGCTATGGCAGACAAGATTCGCCAAAAATTTGCAGGTGATGAGGTGGACTGCTGTGCTATTATTAACGGCCGCAGTGGTAAATGCAGCGAAAACTGCAAATTCTGTGCTCAATCTGCTCATTGGCAGACCGGTGTTAAAGAATATGGCCTTTTAAGCGAGGAGCAGCTTTTTGAGGCTGCCAAAAAGGCAAAGGAAGCAGGCGCTGTGCGCTTTTCCATCGTTACTAGTGGTCGTGGCCAAAGCAAGGCCGATGACTTTGACAATATTTGCAAGGCCTTGAGCCGCATTAAAAAGGAGCTGCAAATTGAAGTGTGCGCTTCCTTGGGCATTTTGACTCTGGAGCAGGCTAAAGCCTTGCGTGCTGCTGGCGTAACCCGTTTCCACTCTAATTTGGAAACCAGTGGCAGTCATTTCCCGGATATCTGCACCTCCCATACCTATGAAGATAAATTCTCTACCATTAAGAATGCCCAGGCAGCTGGTCTGCGCGTCTGCAGCGGCGGTATTTTCGGCCTGAACGAAACTCCCGAGCAGCGTGTGGAAATGGCCTTCACCTTAAAGGAGCTGGGCATCGATTCCGTACCTTTGAATCTGTTGACTCCGATTCCGGGCACTCCCTTTGAAAGCAATAAGCCCCTGCCGCCGCTGGAAATTTTGCGTGCCTTTGCAACCTTCCGCTTTATTCTGCCCAAGGCGCAAATTCGTACCGCTGGCGGTCGCGAGGTAAACCTGCGTGACCTGCAGTCCCTGGCCTTGAATGGCGGTGCTAGCGGCATTATGATTGGTGGTTATTTGACCACTGCCGGTCGTGGCACTGACCGTGATATGCAAATGCTGAAGGATTTGGGGCGTCCTCGTAGCATGCCGAATTTAGACTAAGTATAAGGCATTATATACTTTGTCATAGCTCCTGGACGTACCTCTAGTACGCCGTCATCACTATTCCTCGTCTCTGGTACCTTCTATTTAGTTTATTACTAGAAGTGGATAAATCATACACCTTACACAAATCTTAAAATCTCATCAAAAAAATGCGAGCTGGAGCGGCTCGCATTTTTTGTGCTTTTTATGCTTTTAGGCAGTTTTTAGTTTCGGAAATACTATTCTAAATAAATATCTGCATCTAACTTTTCGCTTACGTAGCCAATAATGGCGCTGGCAGGAGCAATTTGCTGTAACTCTGCCAGACAGGCTGTAGCTTCTGCTGCGGGGATGGCGCAGAGCAGGCCGCCGCTGGTTTGGGGGTCGTAGCAGATGTCCTGCAGGGGCAGGGGAACATTGCCCACAACCTTTACATGGGCCTGAGCAAATTCTCTATTGCGATAAGCACCGGCGGGGATGAAGCCCATGGAGGCCATTTCGTAGGCCTCCTTATGATAGGGAATGGCCTTGGACTGAAAATCAATGGTGGCGTGACAGCCAACGCCCAAATCCAGCC
>CAMFZA010000215.1 GCA_946002345.1 uncultured Phascolarctobacterium sp.
CCCTTCGCCCCTTGCGTCCCCGGAGTCGCCAAGATGCACTACCTGACCTTTGCTCATTACAATGTTATCGGCGCTGTAGTTTGGGTAACTCTCTTCGTAGGCGGCGGCTATTTCTTTGGCAACATCCCTGTGATTAAGCAAAACTTTACCCTGGTTACCCTGGGTATCGTTATTTTCTCCGTGCTACCCGTGCTGTGGGAGCTAGTAGGCAAAAAGCTCTTCCACAAAGAATAAGTTTTTTATAAAGAGCCTAAGCTGAATAATATTTTAGAGATAGACTTTCAAGCAGCTTAGGCAGCTAATTATAAAAATGAGAGGTGTTTTGATATGTACAGATTCAATAGTGATTACACCGAGGGCTGTCATCCTGCCATTTTAGAGCGACTGGCAGCCACCAACATGGACCAAACCGATGGCTACGGTCTGGACCCCTACTGCGAAGAGGCTCGCACCAAGATTAAGGAATATTTTAGCTGCCCCAATGCGGATGTGCACTTCCTCGTAGGGGGCACCCAAACCAATTTGACCGTTATTTGCGCTGCTCTGCGCCCCCATCAGGCAGTTTTTGGCGCTGTGCCCAGCCATATCAACACCCATGAGGCCGGCGCCATCGAGCATGTGGGCCACCGTGTCCTGCCCCTGCCCAGCGAGGACGGCAAGCTCACCGCTGAGCAAATCAAGTCCGAGTGGATTAAATATGACACCGACCCCAGCCGTGAGCATTGGGCACAGCCCAAGATGGTGTACATTTCCCAGCCCACGGAAATTGGCAGCATGTACAGCAAAAAGGAGCTGCAGGATTTATACGCCGTATGCAAGGAAGCAGGCCTGTACCTCTTCATAGATGGCGCTCGCTTAGGCTACGTTTTAGGCGCACCTGCTAACGATATGACTCCTGCCGATTTGGCTGCCAACTGCGACGTTTTCTACATTGGCGGCACCAAATGCGGCCTGCTCTTTGGTGAAGCAGTAGTCATTATAAACGATGAGATTAAGCCCGACTTCCGTACCATCGCCAAGCAATGCGGTGCTATTATGGCCAAAGGTCGCCTGTTAGGCGTGCAATTCGGCGCTGCCTTTACGGACGATTTATATACCAGAATCTGTGCCAAGGGCACCCAGCAGGCGCTGAAAATCAAGCAAGCCCTTTTAGACTGCGGCTTTAAATTTGTCACCGATTCCCCCACCAACCAACAATTTGTCATCATGACACCTGCCCAATTTGCTAAGCTCAGCGAAGAGTTTGCTCTGAGCCACATTGCCTATCTTCCCGATGGCAACTACAGCGTGCGCATCTGCACCAGCTGGGCCACCGACGATGCCCAAGTGGACAAGCTGATTGCCATGATCAAGGAGCTGTAAGACCATCCATAGCAAAAAATATAGAGCCGTGAAGAAATTAAGTGTTTTTTCACGGCTCCTTGTTTTATTTATGATGTTCTTTTTCCTGATAGGCCACAATGCCTCGTTGTCGTAAAGCTTTCTGCATATCCGCCATGACGCGCTTTTTATTGCCACTCCATAAGGGTGCAATTAGCGATTTTTTAGGTCCATCCCCTGTCAAGCGATGGATAATGCAATCCTCTGGCAGCAGTTCCACAGCATCAGCTACCAGCTCGTAGTAGGCCTCCGGCTCCAGTACCTGAAATTTACCAGCACGGTATTCCTCTGCCAAGCGAGTGTTTTCCAAAACATGCAACAGCTGCAGCTTAATGCCGTCCGTGCGCTCACCCACATATTTCACCGTAGCCAGCATATTCTCCTTAGATTCTCCTGGCAGGCCTAAAATAACATGAGTTATACGATGCACCTTAAGCTTTTTCAGCTTAGCCATAGCCTCTTCGTAAACATCTAGACTATAGCCTCGATTTATACGCTTAGCAGCTTCCTCGTGAATAGTCTGTAAGCCCAATTCCACCCAAAGAGTTTTCTTCGCAGCTATGCGTTCCAGCATAGCCATAGCCTTAGCATCTAAACAGTCGGGACGAGTAGCAATAGAAATGCCTACGATCTCAGGATAATCACAGGCCGCCTGATACATACTCTCTAAATAGTCTAAGTTGCCATAGGTCCCCGTAAAGCTTTGGAAATAGGCAATATAGGACATATTGGCTCCCTTAGCACCCAAAATTTCCTTAGCCTGTGCTATTTGCTCCTCGATAGGCAAGGCTGCGCAGGCCGCAAAATCACCAGAACCACCTGCCGAGCAGAACGTGCAGCCACCTACACCTACCTTGCCATCTCGATTAGGACAGGTAGTAGCCGCTGACAAACTAAGCTTATACACCTTTTTTCCAAATATTCTTCTAACGTAATTATTAGTTGTGTAATAAGTATGCATAATGTAATTCCATATTTCTACCTTCCTGCAGTGCTAATTCTTGATATGAGAATTTCCCTGACAGATATAATTCTACTACAGAAAGCTTCTTTTCAAAAGAATAAGTTTTCTTGTTTTCAGGATGAATTAAGCCTTGGTCTCCAAATTTCTTAAAGTTATTAATCCATTTAAGAACATTACATGGAGAAGTTATACCGTACTTTTTGGCCAAAACATACTTTCCGCCCTCACCATTAAAGTATGCCATGACTACTTTTTTCTTGAGTTCAAAATCATACTTAGTCATAAAAATACTGACCCCCAAATGATAGATTTCTAGTCTAACATTCGGGGGTCAGTACAGAAAGGGGTATTATGCCCTTTTTAGAAGATATTTCCTAAAGCACATAGACAATTATATATAATAGCAGAAATAAAAATAGAGCCGTGAAAAAATTAAGTGTTTTTTCACGGCTCCTTTTTGCTTAGTATACAAAGCTATTTCCAATTAGAATTTTTCTACCAGCTTATAGCCACGGCCAATCAGGAAGGTTGCAGTTTCAGGCTCAGTGGTCTTGAAAACTACAACGGGCTTAACATTTTCACGGTTAAAGGAAATGTACAGATAGGAAATATCAATGTTAGCGCCACTCAGAGCTGCCAGAATACCATCCAGATAGCCCGGAGTATCGTTCATTTCTACGGCAATAACCTTATCCTGACGGCATTGGAAGCCTTCTGCCTTCAGAGCGTCGATAGCAATATCAGCCTTGTCAACTACCAAGCGTACAATACCATATTCAGCGCTGTCATTAGCCAACATAGTGTAAATATTAATGTCAGCTTTTTTGAGAACACTAGTAATTTTTAATAAACCACCCTTGGTGTTTTCAGTGAACAAAGAAACTTGATTAAGCATTTAGAAACTTCCTCCTCAATTCAATTACAGCATATCTGCCAAATCC
>CAMFZA010000216.1 GCA_946002345.1 uncultured Phascolarctobacterium sp.
TTACATAATGTAGCGGCTCCTGCCACAGTAAAGGCAGCTGCTTTGGAAAACCCAAAACCAATCATAACTAAGCAAAACTTAACTAAAAAGGCTTCTAATAGGAATTTGCGTGTTCAGTTAAGCGAAGAGGAGATAATTGGCAATCTGCAAAAGGCATATAATGCTGATACAAATGAAATTAAAGGACTGTTGAAGCGGGGCTATAAGTATAATGAGCTTAAAACTGCTTATTATTATGCTGTTTTGGCAAATACAGATGTCATTAAGGTTTTATCACTACATGAATCTGCGACTTGGGGGAGAGTAAAAGTATTATTAGGACTTGATGCAGAAAAATTTGCTGTAGCTGAGCAAAAATACCAGCTTGCAAGGTTGTCTTCCTTAGGTATTCTGGATATTAAACAAGTCAAGCGTTTAATGAAAGAAGGTTATCCTTTAAATGACATTAAAATCGCTGCAGGGCTTGCCTTAAAAGAGAGTCGCAATATAGAAGACTTATTAAAGCTTAAGACAGTTGTTAGAGATTGGGAGCAAATACAGTCTGATTTCGGAAAGGGAGCTGGCAGTGCGAGGAGTGATATGCGTCGCAAACGTGGTCAACGCTTTGGTGCCGGTTTCGCAGGATTACGTGTTCGGAATATGACAAAGGAAAGAGCCTTGCGAATACTTTCGCGAGATTATCAATTTTCAGAGCAGGAATTAGCCCCTTTGTTTGACATTTTAGGCTTTGAGGGATTAGAGGATGTATGCTTGCATGCCTATATGGGAAGAGTATCCTTGCAGCAAATAATGAAAATGCGCGAGGAATTGTCTTGGGAACGCATCAAGCACATTTTGGGTCTAACTCCAAGTGTTTATTTTGAACGTTGTGTTGAATATCAAGCTAGGCGATTAAAAGAAAGGATGGCAATACCTACCGAGTTTACAATACGATATATGAGAGCCGGCTTTCCTATGCATTACGTGAATAGCGCCTATCTTTTAGCAGAAAAAGCAAATTTATCTGCAGAAAATGTGATTTTGATGAAGACTCCTAATAATACTTGGAATGATGTGGCTTTAAAAATTGGCTTGACAAAGGAAGATTGCCAAGAAGTTAAGGATAAAATCTCTTTGGAATTTAGTAGGCATGAATAATGAAGAAGATTGCAATTTTAAGATGTTTGCGTTCTAATGATGTTTGCACTGGAGCAGCATGCTTGGAGGCTTTTAATGAGAGGTTAGGAAGCTTTTCTATTTATAATAATGAGGAGTTACAATTGGTTGCCTTTTGGTCTTGCAATGGGTGCCGTGATTGTCAGATTAAAAGTGAAAATGGATTAGAAGAGAAGCTACAAAAAATAATATCTATAAAAACAGATATTGTCCATGTGGGTGTATGTACAAAACAAAGAAGCGTGAATGGGATAAGACAAACATGTCCCACTATTAAAGAACTTTGTAATCGTATTGAAGCAAGTGGCATAAAAATTGTACAGGGAACGCATTAAAAACTTGAACACTATAAACGAACCAGGAGCTTGCACACGACGCGCAGGCTCCTGCTTCTTTTATAATAATTAATAAAAATCTGGAAAAATGTTGCAACCACCCCGTAAAAAACTCGGAAAAATGTGGCAGAAGGCCTATGAAAAACTTGGAAAAATGTTGCAAATATAGGGTTAATGAGTTAGAATAATGTTACAAAGATAAAGAAAAAGCCAGAAGATTGTTGCAGTAAGAGGAGGCACCCAAGATGTTAAAAAGAAAAATCTACGATTTTCTTCTAGCATGGCGCAAGCAAAAGCATAAAAAAGCCCTGTGCATCTTTGGTGCACGGCAGATAGGTAAAACCACAGTTATTAGAGAATTTGCGAAGAAAAACTATAAACACTTTGTAGAGCTTAATTTTATTCTAGATGCTGGAGCTGGCATAATTTTTGAGGGCAAGAAGGATGCCAATACCATCATAACCAACCTAACAGCCTATACTAAGCAGGCTCTTGTACCCGGGCAAACACTAATCTTTTTTGATGAAGTGCAGGCTTGTCCTGAGGCAAGGACAGCGATTAAATTTTTGGTAGAGGATGGGCGTTTTGATTATATAGAATCAGGCTCACTTTTGGGTGTGTATTACAAATATGTTCCTTCTTATCCCGTGGGATTTGAAGAGTTACAGCATATGTATCCCATGGATTTTGAAGAATTCTTGTGGGCTAATGGCGTTCAGAGTCAGACCATTGATTACCTTGAAGAGTGTATGGAGAAAAAGCTTCCTGTCAGCGATGCTGTGCATGAAACAATGCTTAAGCTGTTTTATACCTACATCGTTGTTGGAGGAATGCCGCAGGTTGTAGCTACTTATGTCCAGACCCATGACATAGGGCAAGTTGTTAAAGGTCAGCAGGATATTATTAGCTTATATCGATTGGATATTGCCCAATACTCAACCGACACAGAGAAGCTAAAAATTAAAGCGATTTTTGATAGCATCCCGTCGCAGCTAAATGAAAAAAATCGTCGCTTTATTCTAAGTAAAATTGCTGAAAGTGCTAGACAAAACCGTTATCAAAACAGCTTTTTGTGGTTAGCTTATGCAGGGGTGGCTTTGCCTTGCTACAATGTGGAGGTACCACAGCCACCTTTAAAGCTTAACGAAAAGCATAGTTTGTTCAAACTATTCATGGGGGATACTGGCTTATTGTGTGCTGCATCCATGGATGATATTCAGTTTTTACTGCTGCAAGGTGAGATGAATATTAATATGGGCAGTATTCTAGAAAATGTGATGGCACAATCAATTCAAAGTAATGGCTATACCCTAAATTATTTCGATAGTAAAAAATATGGAGAAATTGATTTTGTCATTCAAAATGGATTGGGTGTAGACTTATTGGAAATCAAATCAGGCAATAACTATACTAGCCATAGAGCTTTAAACAAGATGTTGGAGGTTGCAGAGTGGAACTTTAAGCAGGCCTTGGTATTTTGTAAAGGTAATGTTGAGCAGGAAGGAAGGATAACCTACTTGCCTTGGTATATGATCATGTTTTATAGGCCAAAGCAGATTCCCCAAAACAGCAAGTATGAACTGGATTTGAGTGCATTACAACTATAGCAATTACTATAAAAACAAACCAGGAGCTTGCACACGACGCGCAGGCTCCTGTTTTTAAGCTAGTATTCTTTTTCTGGCTTGATGATTTTAGACCCCTTTTCGGTGAAGTGCACTGTTGCCTTAGCAGGCAAGGTGATTTCAGAACCGCTCTCGTCGTGCCAAAGAGTAGGAG
>CAMFZA010000217.1 GCA_946002345.1 uncultured Phascolarctobacterium sp.
TCGGTTTCCTTGGGATTCATGCCGGCCGCAGGCTCATCCAAAAGCAAAATTTTAGGATTGGTAGCCAAAGCGCGGACAATTTCCAAGCGGCGCTGCTTGCCGTAGGGCAGGCTGCTGGCCTTTTCGTGGCGCAGCTCCCACAAATCCACAGAGCGCAGCAGCTTTTCCACATCCGCCTCCATTTCCCGCTGCTCCTTGTTATACCAGGGCAGGTGCAGTGTTGCGGAAAGGAAGTTGGACTTTAAATGCAAATGCTTCGCTATCAAAACATTTTCGTACACGCTCAAATCCTTGAACAGACGAATATTTTGGAAGGTGCGGGCAATACCCATTTTCGCAATATCACTGGGGCGCTTGCCCGTGATTTTCACAGGCTCGCCACCAGGCGCCGTGTAAATCACATTGCCCTCGGTGGGAGTATACACCCCTGTAATCATATTAAAGGCCGTGGTTTTGCCGGCGCCGTTGGGACCGATAAGGGCCACAATCTGGTGCTCACGAATGTCCAAATTAAGCTGGAACACCGCCGTAACGCCACCAAAGCGCAAGGTCATTGCATCAGGTTTTAATACACTTTGTGTCTTAGCCCTTATACATTGCTACTTTCCGCTTATAATATTTGAAAGGATTCTTGCAGAAAGCAACAAATTTATCCCAGGTAAATTCCTCGGTACCCATAATGCCCTTGCGCCAGAAGAGTACGCAAATCATCAAAAGCAGGGAGAAAATAACCATGCGGAAGCCGGGACGGAACAGAGGAATAACTGTACCCATGATTTCCCAGGGCTCGTCGAAAATACGCAGATATTCCAAGCCTGCAGTAACGATAATACTGCCCAGCATACTGCCGGTAATGCTGCCCATACCGCCCAAAACAATAATCAACAGGAAGTTATAGGTCAGAGTAAAGAGGAAGTTTTTCGGGTCCACAGTGCCCAGCAAGGTTGCGTACAGACCGCCACCAATGCCTGCGAAAAAAGCACTGAGCATAAAGGCCATGCATTTGTGATGGAACAGGCCCACACCCATGGCCTCTGCGGCAATTTCGTCCTCACGAATAGCCTTAAAGGCCCGTCCATAGGAGGAATTGATCAGGCAGGTGATCAACAGGAAAATAGTGGCCGTTACCAGGAAAATATAACGCACATCATTAATAGTAGGAATATCCTTGATGCCCAGGGCGCCATTAGTAAAGCTTTGGGCATTGGTAATCACAATGCGGATAATCTCGGAAAAGCCCAGGGTAGCAATGGCCAGATAGTCGCCACGCAGACGTAGCACCGGCGTGCCAATCAAAAAGGCTACCAAGGCCGCCAATAAGCCGCCCACAATCAAGGCCAGCCACAGGGGCAATTGGATATCGGCAATCAAAGGATTCATGGGCACCGCATAAAATACATTGGCGCGCAGCTCCACCGGTACGGTGAACACGCCCACCACATAAGCACCCAAGGCCATAAAGCCAGCCTGGCCCAAGCTAAACTGACCGGCAAAGCCATTGGTCAGGTTCATGGACAGGCCAATAATGGCGTAAATCAGGCACAGATTGATAATTCTGCGCAAATAGGAGTCCAGTTCAAACTGCGCGTAGCAAGCACCAGCAAAGAGCACTACTAGGCCAACTACGGTCAGTATCATATTTCTTTTACTCAAGCTGACTCCATCTCCGACGGTGTTACACCTAAAAGGCCCGTAGGCTTGTAGAACAGGATAATAATCAAAACGATGAACGCAAAGGCGTCACGATAGCCGGACAGCTGGGGGAAGAAGGCTACGATTAAAACCTCGCCTAGACCCAAGATAAAGCCGCCGATTACAGCGCCCTTAATATTGCCAATGCCGCCGATTACAGCAGCGATAAAGCACTTCAGGCCCGGCATAACGCCCAAGAGCGGCGTAATACCAGGGTAGCGCACGCCCCACATGAAGGCGCCAATAGCTGCCAGAGAGCTGCCAATAATAAAGGTAATAGAAATAACTCGGTCAATATTCACACCCATAACCCGGGCAATTTCGTAATCCTTAGAAACGGCGCGCATGGCCATACCGGTTTTCGTATGATTAACAATGTGCAGCAGCACGAACAAGCTGATAAAGGTAATCACAGGAATCACCAGGCAGATCGCCTGAATATGCACGCTGCCAAGGGACACGGTCTGGCTGAGTAGCGGAATATCCGGAAAGCGCAGGGGACGACCACTGAACAGATAGTTGGCCAGGTTTTCCAACAGGAAGGAGGCACCAATGGCGGAAATCAGCACGGAATTTTTCGGCGCATCCCGCAGGGGACGATAAGCAGTGCGTTCAATGAGCACGCCCAGCATAGCCGTGGCAATGATTACCAGCACAAAGGTCAGGTACCAGGGTATGTGAAACACCGTGATGCCAAAAAATGCAAAATAGCAGGCCATCATAACAATATCCGCATGAGCAAAGTTAATCATCAGCAAAATGCCATAAACCATGGTATAACCAATGGCAATCAAGGCGTACAGACTGCCTAGAGAAATACCGTTAACAATATGCTGGGCAAAGCTTGCGGCGGACATGTTGGCGATAACCTGAAAGAATTGAGTCAAAAAATCCATTTCTTCACCACCAGAAAAAATCTAAAATTAATGCTCCCACCTCCACGGACGGAAGCGGGAGCATCTTTAAGGTCTTGGTTTATTTAACGTCTACGAAATCCAAATATTTGAATTTGCCGTCTTTAACAACCTTAATAACAGCAGCCTTAATAGCGTCGCCGTTCTTATCCAAGGTGGTTTTGCCGGTTACAGCTTCCAGATCCTTGGTGCTTGCAATAGCGTCGCGAATCTTCTTGGAATCGGTGCCGCCAGCGCGTTTGATAGCGTCGATAGCAATCAGGTAGGAGTCATAGCCCAAAGCAGACAGAGCGGAGGGCTCGCCCTTGTACTCGTCGGTGTAAGCCTTCAAGAACTTTTTAGCTTCTTCGGTGGAAGCCTTTTCACGGTCGAATGCGGTGCTCAGTACGCAGCCTTCAACATCCTTGCCACCAACGTCGATGAATTCTTGAGTTTCCCAGGTGTCGCCGCCCATGAACGGAGCCTTGATGCCCAGTTGACGAGCTTGTTTAATCAGCAGTGCGGATTCGGTGAAGTTACCAGGAGCAAATACTGCGTCCGGGTTCTTGGCCTTCAGGTTGGTCAATACAGCAGTGAAGTCCTTATCACCGGTTTGGTAGTTAGCAACGTCGATAATGCAGTTCTTGTAGTTGGTCAGCTTTTGGTAAGC
>CAMFZA010000218.1 GCA_946002345.1 uncultured Phascolarctobacterium sp.
GCAAGGAGATGTACATGATGAAAAAGATTTTAGTTGTTTTGATGGCCATGCTGACCATGGCAGTTTTGCTGACCGGCTGTGGCGGCGACAGCAAAAAGGCTGCTTACCCTGCTGACGGGGATATTTCCGTAATCATTCCCAAGGCTCCCGGCGGCGGCACTGATACCTCTGCCCGCGGTCTCATCCAATTCATGGAAAAAGAGCTGAAGGGCTCCAAATTTGTGCCCGTGAACAAGCCCGATGGCGGCGGCGTAACCGGCATGGTGGAAACTGCTAACGCCAAGGCCGATGGCCATACTCTGGGCATGGTAACCGTGGAGCTGGCCATGTTCCCCCACCAAGGCAAATGCAAGAACACCTATAAGGATTACGCAGCTATTTGCGCACCTATCGCTGCTCCTGCGGCCCTCATCGTGCCCAAGGAGGCTCCCTATAACAGCGTGGATGAATTCGTAAAATACGCCAAAGCTAACCCTGGCAAAATCAAGATGGGTAACAGCGGCGTAGGCGCTATTTGGCACATTGCTGCCCTGTCCTTCGAGGAAGAGTTTGGCGTACAATTTAAGCATGTTCCTTATCCGAAAGGCTCCGCTGATATTGCTGCTGCTTTGGCAGGCAAGCATATCGACGCTACCTTGGCTGACCCCTCCGTATTCAAGAGCCAGTTTGATGCCGGTAACCTGAAGATTTTGGCTGTTATGGCTGGTAGCCGCAGCGTGATTTATCCCAATGTTCCCACCTTTAAAGAATTGGGCCACAACATGACCGTACGCGCTTGGGCAGCTTTGGTTGCTCCGAAAAATACTCCTAAGGAAAAGCTGGACGTGCTGCGCAACGCTGCTAAAAAGGTTTGCGAATCCAAGGAATTCAAGGATTATTTCATGAAGCAGGGCATTGATCCCACCGCTATTGTGGGTGCTGAGGCTGATAAGATGATGGCCGAAGACCATGCTATGTATGAAAAGTTCCTAAAGAAAGCAAAATAAAGAATAATTATCAAGAGCTCGGGCTAAGGTCCGGGCTCTTTTTATGCTGCTTAATTGTCAGATTATAATAATATTTCCTATTAAGCTTTCTTATTGATACTTATTAACTGTAAGAACTGTTCCTATTTACGTTAAGAATTTTTTCAGAGGGTATTGGTTTTTCCCCTTTACTATGCTATAATTACTGTAGCTATCGATATAGGTTAAGTGTTTCCTTTTGGTAAGAGGGCAGAGCCCTACGGTCCCGCCGCTGTGCAGGCTGCTAGCCTAAGTCAGCAACCGACCTATATCTAACTTAACTTCCACGGGTGATGGAGGCAGTGTATTGGCTAAATACTACTATTATTTTTTTGAGGTTGTCTTTAGTTAATTCTGCCTTTGTGACTTCTGCTGGATGTAGCAGGAGTCTTTTCTTATTATTAAGACTCTATATCAGATAAGATTTTGCCTAAAAAGGAGGCTCTTGTGGAGGAATATCAATTTTCCCAAGGAAAAAATCTGCGCTGTGGTTATACAACAGGAAGCTGTGCCACGGCAGCAGCAAAAGCGGCAGCCACCATGCTGCTCACAGGTGAGCCGGTGGCTACGGTGCGCATTGACACCCCCAAGGGCATTGTGCTCAATTTGGAGCCCTTGGAGATAGAGGTGCAGGACCAGTATGTGAGCTGTGCTATTCGTAAGGATTCTGGTGATGACCCGGATGATACCAATGGTATTCTAGTTTTTGCCAAGGTGGAAAAGGTGGCCGAGCCCGGCGTGCACATCGAGGGCGGTGTGGGCGTGGGCCGCGTGACCAAGCCCGGCTTAGCCTGTGCCGTGGGCGGACCTGCCATTAATCCCACGCCCAGACGCATGATTACCACAGAGGTAACCAGTGTCATGGAGGAGGCAGGGTATGCAGGTGGACTTTAGGTGACCATATCCATTCCTGAAGGAGTTGAAATTGCCAAAAAGACCTTCAATCCCCGTTTGGGCATTTTGGGTGGTCTATCCGTTTTGGGTACCAGCGGCATTGTGGAGCCCATGAGTGAAAAGGCCCTTATTGAGACCATGTATGTGGAAATGCGGGCCCAAAAGGCTAGGGGTAACAAAAACCTCTTGGTCTTCTTTGGCAATTACGGCGAGGACTTCACCCGGGATGTGATGAAGCTGGATTTGGAGGGAGCAGTGACCTGCAGTAATTTTGTGGGGGAGCTCCTCGATTACGCTGTATTCCTAGGCTTTGAAACCCTGCTTTTAATCGGTCACAGCGGCAAGCTGGTGAAGCTGGCCCAAGGCGTGATGAACACCCATTCCAAATATGCGGACTGTCGCACGGAGCTTTTTGCCCTGCAGGCTATGCTCCACGGTGCGTCCATTGAGGTGGGGCAGGAGCTTTACCACTGCCTGACCACCGACGAGGTAACCAAAATCCTGAAGCGGGAAGAGCTGTTTGAGCCCGTTATGGAGCAGGTTACGGAAAGAATTGATTTTTACATGCAGCATCGAGTGCATGGTAAAATAAAAACTGCAGCTTTTATGTTCTCTAATGTCTATGGCATATTGGGCAAAACCAAAGATGCAGAGGAATTAATCCAATTACACAAGCAAAAGGAGAGTAATTATGAGAGGTAAGCTTTATAGTGTAGGTATCGGCCCCGGGGACCCCGAGCTGATGACTTTGAAATCTGTGCGTCTGCTGAAGGAGTGCGATGTAGTGGCCATTCCCCAGGGCGATAACGGTATTCTAACTGCTAAAGCAATAGTGAATAATGTTGTGAATCTGGATGAAAAAGAGCAGGTTATGATTTACATGCCCATGACCAAGGACATGGCTGCTATGGATAAGGCCCATCGGGAGGGCGCTGACGCTATCGAAAAGCTGCTGGACGAGGGCAAGAATGTGGTGTTTATTACCCTGGGCTGCCCCACTGTGTATGCAACCTGCATTTATGTGCATAAATTGGTTTTGGCTGATGGCTATGAAGCAGAGCTGGTGGCAGGCGTAACCTCCATCTGCGCTGTGGCTGCCAAGCTGAACACCTCCCTGTGTGAAAGAGCGGAACCCTTGATTGTGCTGCCCGGCAGCTACAAGGAATCCTCCAAGTTCTTAGATGGCCCCGGTAACAAGGTGCTGATGAAGTCTGCTAGCGAAATCGGTCGCGTCCGTGACGAGCTGCGGGAAAAGGGCCTGATTAAGAATGCAGGAATGGTGGAGCGCTGCGGCTTGCCCTGTGATCAACTGTACCATGATTTGGATGAAATGGCG
>CAMFZA010000219.1 GCA_946002345.1 uncultured Phascolarctobacterium sp.
CTATCGGGCACAGCCTTGAGGGCTTCCTCCGTGGTACGCATGATGAGGGGAAGAATCATGATGGCCACTGTGCAGGAGCCTGCCAAAAGAGAATAACCCAAATGTAAATAGGTTACAAAGAACAGCATACCAAAGAGGCCGTAAACAATGGAGGGAATACCGCTCAAGGTATCGGCTGTAACACGCACCACATCGACAATTTTGTTGCCGCGCTTAGCATATTCCACCAGATAAATAGCAGCGAAAATGCCCAAGGGAGTGGCCATTAAAAGGGCCAACACCACCATAATCAAGGTGTCCAGCATGGCGGGGAACATGGAAACGTTTTCCGTGCTGTATTCCAGTTCAAAAAGCTTAAGACTCAAATTCGGTAAACCCTGCCAAAGGATATAGAACAAAAGGAAGGCCAAGGATAAAAAGGTTACTGCTGCTGCTATACCAACACAGGCCAGCAAAAAAACGGACAGTGGATCTCGGCCATAGCGATACATAGCTTTAGAAAAATTCATTGCTGCACCACCTTACCCTTCAAATAGGAGAACGTTAAATTAATCAGCATAATAAAGATAAACAGCACTACCGCTGTGGCAATCAGAGCATCACGATGTAAATCCGCAGCGTAGCCCATTTCGATAACGATATTGGTAGTCATGGTGCGCACACCCTCTAAGAGACCCTGGGGCATACGGGCCTGGTTGCCGGCAACCATGATTACGGCCATGGTTTCACCAATGGCACGGCCCACACCTAAAATGATGGCCGCCATAATGCCAGATTTAGCTGCTGGCACCACTGTAAAAAATACGCTACGCACATGACCTGCACCCAGCGCCAGCGCACCTTCATAATAACTATCGGGCACAGCTCTTAAAGCTGCCTCGGCTACGCTAATCAGTGTCGGCAAAATCATCATGCCCAACAGCAAGGAGGCCGTCAGCATGCTGCTGCCGGTACCACCAAAATTATCCCTAATGAAGGGCACCATAACAACTAAGCCGAAGAAGCCATAAATTACAGAGGGAATACCGGCCAGCAGCTCCACTGCCGGCTTTAAATATTTATAAATGCTAACCGGGCAAAAACGTGCCATAAAAATAGCTGTTAAAATGCCAATGGGTACACCGGTGATGCAAGCCCCCAAGGTAACATACAAGCTACCCATGATCATGGGCAAAATGCCGTAGATATCATTATTGGGGTGCCATTCTTGACCTAAAAGGAAATCGCTCACACCGATTTTGCCAATCGTAGGTAAGCCGTTGGCAAAAAGGAAGAAGCAAATCATAGCTACCAAAGCGATGGAAGCACAGGCCGCAGCCAAAAACACCAGCTGCATTATTCTTTCTTTCCTATTATTCATCTCAAAAACCCTTCATTAACTAGATATAAATAAAGGGGCGAATACTCGCCCCTATTTGACGTGGAGTGCTATTGCTACCCCCCCGTTGTTTTGTTCACTATTATTTAGCCAGTTTATCCCAGGTGGTTACTTTACCCATGAAGATATCAGCAACCTGAACTTTGGTCAGATTATCAACCTTGCTGTCCTTGTTAACGATTACAGCAATACCATCAGTAGCGATTACGGTAGCTTTAACGCCAGCGTCAATTTCGCTCTTCTTCAAGGCTCTGGAAGCCATGCCGATATTGCAGATACCGCTGATAGCAGCTTTAACACCGGTGGTGGAGTCACTTTGTTGTACTTCGATGTTAACATCGGGGTTCAGCTTTTTGTAAGCTTCCTTCAGTTTTTCCATAGCCGGAGTTACGGAAGAAGAACCAGCAACTACGATTTTACCGGATTTTTTATTTGCAGTGTAATTAGCAGCCTTGTCATTGCCAATGTAGCCAGCTTTAGCAACAACCTCTTGACCTTGCTTGGACAGGATGAAGTCGATAAAGTCCTTAGTGATGGCATTGGGCTCGCCCTTGGTTACAATGTTGAAGGGACGGGAGATTTTGTAAGCTCCGCTCTTCACATTAGCAGCGGTAGCTTCAGCTCCGTCAATCTTCAGGCCTTTAACAGTGTCGTTTAAAGAGCCCAGGGAGATGTAACCAATGGCGTCCTTGTTGCCTGCCACAGTGGTCATCATGACAGCAGTGCTGTTAGTAATGGATGCGCTTTCGGTGGTCATATCAACCTTTTTGCCATCCTTCTTTTGTTCGATGCCAAAAAGTTCAATGAAGGCGCCGCGGGTACCGCTACCGTCCTCACGGGATACAACCACAATTTTGTTACCTGCTGCCTTCTTGTCATCAGCTTTTTTATCAGAGCCGCAACCCAGTGCGCCCAAAGCCACAATAGCAGCCAAACCTAAACATGCCAACTTATTTACTTTCATTTCTTATTTTCCTCCTTCAACCATCTTTGTGGTTTCTGAGGATAGTATAACAAGTGATTGTTAAGAGAATATTATAGCAGTGTAAAAGAGAAGTAAAATAAAAAACCGCCACCTAAAATAGATAGCGGTTGAATAAAATAGCTCTTTATAACTTTAAGAATGCAAAGAAGGTACCAAATACAATGACGGGCCACGTCGGGACCCTGACAAAGTAGCTGGCGCCTTATGTACCTTTTTACTTGCCGGTGCGACCACGCTTAGTGAAGGGAATACCCTTAGCGCACAAAGGGCAGGAATCGGGTTGGAAGGTTTCTACATTAAGGTGCAGCAAAGCTTCGGTACGCACGCCAAAATCAACCTTGCCACCACTGCGGTCTACCAAAAGGCCCACGCCTACCAGCTCACCGCCGCATTCCTTAACAACTTCCATAACCTCTTTCACACTGCCGCCAGTGGTAACAATGTCTTCTACAACCAGCACGCGAGTGCCAGCAGGAATTTGGAAGCCACGGCGCAGAGTCATTTTGCCGTTTTCACGTTCAGTAAAAATGGCACGAGTGCCCAGTGCCTTACCAACCTCGTGAGCCAGCAGAATGCCACCGGTCATGGGGCCAACTACCAGTTCAACATTGTCATTTTCATAACGACGAGCGATTTCCTGGCACAGACGCTCGGTATATTTAGGATGTTGCAGTACGTTGAATTTTTCTACATACATGGGGCTGTGCAGACCGCTGGTTAGCAAAAAGTGCCCATGGGGGGCTGCGTCTGTTTCGTCGAGCAGTTTCGTAGCATCTTTTTCTTGGGAAGCTGGCTTTTGCTTAGGCTGGTTTATGGTCTGGTACTGTTGGCTGTGGTGCTGGCTGGGTGGC
>CAMFZA010000220.1 GCA_946002345.1 uncultured Phascolarctobacterium sp.
CGCTGGAACAGGTCAAGGACGGTGACATTGGTATGGTTGCAGAAACTATTAAAAAGACTGCCTTCAAGATTACCCGCGTAGGCCAACTGGTTGCGCAGGAGGCAGCCCGTCGTTTAAATACTCAGTTTGGTATTATTGATTTGTCCCTGGCTCCCACTCCGGCAGTGGGCGATTCTGTAGCCCATATTTTGGAAGAAATTGGCCTGGAAAGCTGCGGCGGACCGGGCACCACTGCTACCTTGGCTATGCTCAACGATGCAGTGAAGAAGGGCGGCCTGATGGCTTCTAGCTATGTAGGGGGGTTGAGCGGCGCCGTTTTCCCCGTCAGCGAGGTTGCAGGCAGGATTGCGGCGGTGGAGCGCGGTAGCCTTTCTTTAGAAATGCTGGAGGCTATGACCTGCGTTTGCTCCGTGGGCCTGGATATGATTGCTATTCCCGGCGACACCAGTGCCAGCACCATTTCTGCTATTATTGCGGATGAGGCTGCCATTGGCATGATTAATAATAAAACTACGGCTGTGCGCCTGATTCCCGTACCGGGCAAGGGCGTGGGTGACAGGGTTGAGTTTGGCGGCCTGTTGGGCTATGCGCCGATTATCGCTGTGAACCCCTTCAAGGCTGATAAATTTATTTCTCGCGGTGGCCGCATCCCGGCACCGGTAAGGAGTTTGACCAACTAATGGCTAGACCATTAACTAAAGCACAAAAGCAGGTTATCCTTGCAAAATTAGAGGAAACCTATAAGGATACGAAAACAGCTCTTAATTATAATTCGCCCTTTGAGCTCTTGGTGGCGGTGATATTGTCCGCCCAGTGCACCGACGAGCGGGTGAATGTGATTACCAGCCGCATCTTTCCGCGCTTGAATACGCCGGAGAAGATGGGGGCGCTGACTCAGGAGCAAATGGAGGCGGAGATTCGGGACTGTGGTCTGTATCACGCCAAGGCCAAGAATCTCTTGGGTGCCTGCCATATGCTGGTGGAGCGCTTTCATAGCACTATTCCCAGCGATATCAAAACCTTGATGGAGCTGCCGGGAGTGGGGCAAAAGACAGCCAATGTGGTGGCCAGCATTATTTATAATGTGCCGGCCATTGCGGTAGATACCCATGTCTTTCGGGTGTCGCACCGGCTGGGCATGGCCAAGGGAGCGGACCCCCTGGCTACGGAAAAGGAGCTGCAAAAGGCCATTCCCATGGAAAAATGGAGCGATGCTCACCATTGGTTTATTTGGCATGGGCGCAAGGTTTGCAGGGCGCGCAAGCCCCTGTGTAGCCAATGCGTGTTGCTGGAGGAGTGTCCCTTCAAGGAAAAGAATTTGGAGTAAGGCCAGCTCGTAAGGATATTCTAAAACAACAACATAAGGTGAAGCGACAGTGTCCCGACCAGTTTTAATCGGGGCACTTTTTGCAGCAATGCAGTTTGCGTAAGGAAAGCTTGGTTGCTTTGGGGAGAAGGAAAAGTTTACAAGAATTTTCAAAAGGGTATTAATAGTAGATAGTTAAATTTTTTTCACTAATAATACAGAAATAGTACTTTGTGATTAATAGAATTTGGCAAATTCTGGTTATTAATAAGAGATTCGATTTAGAATACACACTGGATTTTACCGTCAAAGTATGTTAGAATAAGAAGAGTATACAGCATTTTTTGGTAAAGCTGTTGAGTTTATATTATGGAGGGACTTGTTTTGCATAATTTTATTAAGAATCGATTAAAGCAGCGTGGCGCTGCGTTGGTAGAGTATGCTGTGCTTTTGAGCTTTGTTTGTGTCGTAGGCTGGGGCTTTGTGGGCAGCAATAATGGTATGACCGGCAGCATTGGCAGTATTATTCATTCTGTGGAAAGGCTGCTGGGAATGAATGGTGTGGTTAATGTTGATTCAAGTAAATGGATAAATTTTGAAGGAAAACTTTCTGGAGACTTAACACTAAATGGCAAAAAAGACGAAAATGGTCAATGGAGTTGGTCTAATATTTATACTGATGATAATGGTGATAGGTATGCTGGTTCAGCCTTCTTAGAATGTGACAAAACTAATAGTGTGAATGCTAGTGAGGCTGCTAAGCAGCTCATAGATGCTATGTATGAAAAGGGCAGCTTTGGTGGCGTGGACCCGGTGTCCTGGGCTTTTACTGAAGGGTGTGGTGAAAACACTCAATCACTGAACTTATATTGGTCAAACTGTGACTGGACGGTTTATCCTAATGAAAAGGTGCCCATTATGCAGATGAATCAGGAGGCCGGTGGTAATGTGAAGTATTACGTAGCCATGGCCAATGTAGACAAAGATGGCAATTTAGGCTTATGGAATCAGGCTGCGGCCTTGAAGGGTGATGTTACTTACTTTGGCCCTGGAGGTATGACAAAGCCACTCTCGAGTGCTTCAGATGGTAAAGCTCCTGCTAATTACAATGGCGTTGAAACTTCGTCAAATGCTCTCGCAAACATCAGCGGCCTTGCCTTCACCGACTATAATGAAGCCCAAAAGGCATATTATGACCTTGTAGCCCAAAACAACATCAAGGTCAATAACAATTATTCAAAGTAAAGCATAATAATGGTGAAGGAGCCGTGCTTCCTTTACCCAGCAAAAAAGCCACCCTGCCCATTGCGTGCCGGGTGGCTTTACAATTATATCCTTTATAAACAACAATAAAAACAAAAAAACCTGCTCCGAGGAGCAGGTCAGTCTTGTAAAAGTCAATTTTGCTACGTGGATTAAGCCATAGCGTTTACTTTTTTTGCAAGTCTGGATTTTTTGCGAGCTGCAGCATTCTTGTGGATAATGCCTTTGCGAGCTGCTTTATCGAGCAAACCGGAAGCAACAGCCAGGGTAGCTTGAGCGTCTTCTTTAGCTGCGGTTTCAGTCAGAGCAACTACTTTACGGGAAGCATTACGAACAGCTGCTTTAACCGGAGCGTTTTTAGCGCGACGTTCTGCGTCGGTCTTTACACTGCGGATGGAAGATTTAATGTTCGGCAACGAATTTCACCTCCTGATAATTCTTGTACTGCAATATTCTAACATATTCACGCCTTGAGTGCAAGGGGTTTAGAAAAATATTTACCTAGATTAAGAGAAAAGTCCCTAAAACTGGCGTGGCCAGTGTGCCTCCAGGGCGGGGCCTGCCAAAGGGAGGCTGCTGTTTAAGAAAAGTAGAGATTGGGCGCTTTGTTGTTTACATTCATGACTGCA
>CAMFZA010000221.1 GCA_946002345.1 uncultured Phascolarctobacterium sp.
GGAAAATGCCGTTGGGATTGCAGGCCATAACCTCCTCTGCAGTTGCGCTAGCCGGGAAGACGGTCAGACGGGTGTCAAAGCACAGCAGGAAGTTCAAAATATTTTGTTTAATACCAAAATCCATTACAGCAATATGGTATTTGCCGCTGCCCATGGTATAAACCTCGGGAGTTGTTACAGTTGCGACCTGATTGTGGATGGCAGGCAAATCCAACAGAGCCTGCACCTCTGCCTCCGGCATATCGCTAGGCACGATTACGCCCGGCATTACGCCGTGGTCACGGATTTTGCGCGTAATGGCGCGAGTATCAACACCGACCAAAGTGGGCAGGTCCTGCTCCTCCAGCCAAGTTTCCAAGCTCTTTTCATTACGCCAGTTGCTGGGACAATCACACAGCTCACCGATTACATAGCCTTGGAAAAAGTTTTTACGACCTTGGTTAAACATGGGATTGGTGCCATAATTGCCTACCAAAGGATAGGTCATAACAACAATTTGACCACAGAAGGAGGGGTCGGTCAAGGTTTCCTGATAGCCACTCATGCCAGTGGTGAACCAAACCTCCCCCCCACCATACCCCTAGCCACCGTAAAGAAGGCCTTCATAAACGCTACCATCCTTCAGAACTAATTTACCTTTTCTTACTTCTTTGTGCATACTACACCATCTCTCATTACAAAATTACCATGCAGCATGGTAGCCACGGCTTTACCCTTGCAGGCCTTGCCTTCATAGGGAGTGAACTTGCCGCGAGTATAGAATTTGGAGCTGTCAACAGTCCATTCCTTATTCAAATCCATAATAGTGATATCAGCAACGCTGCCTTCCTTCAAGGTGCCGCCGGGCAGGTGGAAGACCTTGGCAGGCTCGCAGCTCATCTTGCTGATAATAGTCTTCAAGTCAAAAATACCGGTGTGGTACAAATCGGTCAGCATAACACCCAAGCTGGTCTCCAAGCCGCAGAAGCCGCAGGGAGCATAACGGAACTCCACATCCTTTTCTTCAGGAGCGTGGGGTGCATGGTCAGTAACAATGCAATCCACAGTGCCGTCCAGCACAGCCTCGCGCATGGCCTGTACATGGTCCCAGCTGCGCAGGGGCGGGCTTACGCGAGTTGCAGAGCTATAACCTGCGCAAGCTTCATCGGTCAAGGTCAGGTGATGTACGGTAACCTCACTGGTTACGTTAACGCCCTTCTTCTTAGCTTGACGAATGATGTCAATAGCCCCCTTAGATGCCACATGGCAGATGTGTACATGTGCGCCAGCGTATTCTGCGATGATGCAATCACGAGCTACAGCAATATCCTCGGAGATGGAGGGAACGCCGGGCACGCCAATGCGAGCGGAAACTGCACCCTCGTGCATATAGCCTTCAGCAGCCAGTTCAGGGTCAATGGCGTGCAGCATCAGGGGTTTATCAAAAGCGGTGATATATTTTGCTGCCAGCATGAACAGGCGGGAGCTCTTTACATAATGACCGTCATCGGAGAAGCCCACTGCGCCTCTATAAGCCATGTCGCCCATTTCAGCCAGCTCTTCACCCTTTTCGCCCTTGGAGATAGCACCAACAACCTCTACGTTAGCGTAGCTTTCTTCAGCAGCACGTTGCTTAATGCCGCTTACGATAATAGCGGAGTCCACAACGGGCTTGGTATTGGGCATGCAGGCTACAGTGGTTACACCGCCGGCAGCAGCAGCCATGGTGCCGGAAATAATGTCTTCCTTTGCTTCCAGACCGGGCTCACGCATATGGGTATGCATATCAATGAGGCCGGGGGTTACAACGAGACCGGTTGCATCATATACTTCATCAGCAGCTTCAGTAATACCTGCAGCCACTGCTTTAATCTTGCCATCCTCTACCAGGATGTCCATTACAGCGTCTAAATTTTGGCTGGGGTCAAAAACCCTACCGTTTTTAATCAACGTTTTCAATGTGTTTACCTCCTGTCAAAGTCAAGAATAAGAGTGCCATACGAACTGCTACGCCGTTTTGTACCTCGGTACGGATAGCAGCGTTATCGCAGTAACCAACCTCCCAGGAGATTTCAAGGCCACGGTTCATGGGGCCCGGATGGAGCACGGTTACATCGGGTTTAGCCAAGGCCAAACGCTTTTCGTTAATACCAAAAATGCGAGCATATTCACGAGTGGTCGGGAACAGGCCCTTCTTTTGGCGTTCCAACTGAATACGCAGGATATCTACAACATCAGCATCGGCAATAGCGTCTTCCACGTGCTTATGCACAGTTACGCCCAAAGCTTCGATGTCATGGGGCAGCAATGTCATGGGACCAGCTACATGGACTTCAGCACCCATCTTGTTCCAAGCAGCAATATTGGTGCGAGCAACACGGCTATAGAGAATATCGCCGATAATGGCCATCTTTAAGCCCTTCAGGCTTTTGCCCTGCTCACGAATGGTGAACATATCCAAGAGGCCTTGGGACGGATGAGCATGTGCACCGTCACCAGCGTTGATGATTACAGGGTCTGCCACATTAACAACGTAGACAGCAGCACCTACAATGCAATAAAGCAAAACGAATACAACAAAAACCAACCAAAGTACAGTCAAAATGGTATCGCGCAGGCACTCACCTTTTACTACGCTGGAGTTGCCGGTGGTGATATTAACTACATCGGCACCCAGATATTTGCCTGCCAATTCAAAGGAAGTACGGGTACGGGTACTGGGTTCATAGAACAGATTGATGATGGATTTACCACGCAGAGAGGGAACCTTTTTGATGTCCCTTTTCATAATCTTCTTCATTTCCTCAGCTGTTTTCAAAATCAGCTCGATTTCTTCTACGCTGAGGCTTTCCAGATCCAGTATATCTCTGCCACCCAGAGATACATTTGATTTAGCCATTAGCTTTACCTCCTGTATATATGTAATAGAATGAATAAAAGCCCTCTTGAACCCATGAGGGTACAAGAAGGCCTTGTGTTTCAACAATAGTCAAACCTTGTAGTCTCACGGGACTCGTTTAAAGGTGCAATTGGATTGATTAGATATATTTTACACCTACATAGCTAAAACGTCAAATACTTCCACTCTTTTTTTTACGCATTTCTTACACAAATTCGCGCTAGCGCTGAAGCAGTAAATAGGTGTATAATTAATAAATTAAGTAATAAATTGAGTAATAACTTAAGTAATAACTTCGCAAGCGAAAAGCGTATACCT
>CAMFZA010000222.1 GCA_946002345.1 uncultured Phascolarctobacterium sp.
ATAGCTGCCGGTTAAAAAAACAGAACCCATACCAAAAGGTATGGGTTCTGTTTTTTTAATAGCTCATTATTCACAAATTCTTTTAATAATCTTCTAGGATTCTTCTATTGGTTTTGTTATAATAGATTCAGTTGTGATAACTAGTTTGTGAAAGGATGTGCCCCTATGAGCTTGTTAGGTAATATTGTTTGGTTTATATTTGGTGGCCTTTTTGCGGCTCTTGGTTGGTATATAGTTGGCTTACTGTGGTGCGTAACTATTATCGGTATTCCTGTAGGTATGCAATGCTTCAAATTTGGCTCCTTGAGTCTATTCCCCTTTGGCAAGGAAATCCAGTATGGCGGTGGTGCTGGTAAATTCATCTTAAATATCCTGTGGCTTATTTTTGGTGGCTTTGAGTTGGCAGTTGCTCATGTAACCTTTGGCTTGGTGCTGTGCTGTACTATTATTGGCATTCCCTTTGGTCTGCAGCATTTCAAGCTAGCTAAACTAGCTTTGCTTCCCTTTGGCGCTGAAATCGTGAACAAAGAGTAAAATACAAATTCCCATATTACGAGCAAAAAAATTGCAAGTCCCCATATTAATGTGGGGACTTTTTTGTTAAAGTGTTAACTTGGTTAGCAATCTCTAATCAAGTATAAAAATTTTTTGTAAAATTGCTTCTGTGTGCTTTATTTCTGCAATAGAGTATGCTATACTAAGCAATAGTAAGCAATAGATAGTTGTGAAAATTTTTATTTGTATTTAGTCTGTGGGACACAAAAAGTTCCACGAGGGACGAAAATGTGCCGAGGGAAATTATGGATAGCATTATCAATTTACAAAAGAAAATCGTGCCAGAGCTGACGGATCTCTTGGTGCAGCGTTACCAAATATTACGTCAGGTTAGTCATGAGTCTCCCATTGGCAGGCGTGCTTTAGCAGGTAAGCTGGGGCTTAGTGAACGTGTTTTGCGGGCACAGGTAGATTTTCTCAAAAAGAGTGGGCTTTTGGCCTTTTCCGCTAGTGGTATGAGTGTTACTGATGAAGGTGCTGATATCCTAAAGGAGTTGGCCGATTATGTACGCAAGTTGCAGGACATTTAATTTATTGAAAAGGCACTTGGCTACACCCTTAATATTGGCCGTGTAGTAATTTTACCGGGGGATTCCGATGAATAAGAAGTGGTAAAGCGGTAAATTGGTCGTACTGCAGCCCATATTTTGAGCAAGCTTTTAAGCGATGGTGGGCATCACATTGTGGCTGTCAGCGGTGGAACTACTATGGCGGCTATGGCTGCCAACGTGACCGGCTCCCAGCCCAACACAGTTGTTGTTCCTGCTCGCGGTGGTTTGGGTGACAATGTGGAGCTGCAGGCTAATACTATTGCCACAGTGCTGGCGCAAAAGCTAGGCGCGTCCTATCGTCAGCTATATGTGCCCGACTGCGTGAGTGAGGACATTTTAAACAGCATTCTCAAGGAGGATGTGGGCGTTCGCTCCGTAGTTGATATCATCAAAAAGGCGGATATTTTGGTGCATGGTGTGGGACGGGCCAGTGTAATGGCACGTCATAGGCGTTTAGGCCCAGATTTGATAACAAAGCTGGAGGAGGCTGGAGCCGTGGGTGAGGCCTTTGGCCAATATTGTGCTTTGGATGGTAAGCAGGTTTATATGACTAACAATGCGGGTCTGATGCTACAGGACCTACAGCATATTGGGACTATTATCGGTATTGCCGGTGGCAAATCCAAGGCAGAAGCAATTTTATCAGTAATTCGTGCTTCTCGTCAGGATATTTTGGTGACGGACGAAGCAGCGGCCACCGAAATTTTACGGATGGCAAAGGAACATAGTTAACCAGCACGTCAGTGCAGTATATAAGAAAACTCTTGAAAAACTAAGGAGGAAATTGTTATGACAAAAATTGGTATTAATGGTTTTGGCCGCATTGGCCGCGAGGTTTTCCGTGTAGCTTTCGTTAACCCTGAGGTTGAGATTGTTGGTATTAATGATTTGGGCGATTGCGCTGCCCTGGCTCATTTGCTGAAATATGACTCTGTACATGGCATTTATGACCATGAAGTTTCCTGTGAAGGCAATAACATTATTGTTGATGGCAAAAAGATTCCCGTATTTGCTTCTCCCGATCCGGCCAAGATTCCTTGGGGTGAAGTGGGCGCTGATATCGTAGTTGAATCCACTGGCCGCTTTACCGAAGCTGCTAAGGCTAAGGCTCATTTGGAAGCTGGCGCTAAAAAGGTTATTATCTCCGCTCCTGCTAAGGGTGAGGACATCACCATCGTTATGGGTGTTAACCAAGAAAAATATGACCCCGAAAAACACAATATTATTTCCAACGCTTCCTGCACTACCAACTGCTTGGCTCCTTTTACCAAGGTATTGCTGAACAAGTTTGGTATTGAAAGTGGTTTGATGACTACTGTTCACTCCTACACCAATGACCAAAAGATTTTGGACTTGCCCCATAAGGATCTGCGTCGTGCTCGCGCTGCAGCTTGCTCCATCATCCCCACCACCACCGGTGCTGCTAAGGCTGTAGCTCTGGTTCTGCCGGAATTGAAGGGCAAATTGAATGGCTTTGCAATGCGCGTTCCCACTCCGAACGTTTCCATCACCGACCTGACTGTTCTGCTGAAAACTGATACTACCGCTGAAGAAATCAATGCGGCTCTGAAAGAAGCTGCTGAAGGCGAATTGAAGGGTATCATGGGCTACAATGAGCTGCCCTTGGTTTCCAAGGATTATAATGGTTGCCCGCTGAGCTCCATCGTTGACGGCTTGTCCACTATGATGGTTGGTCCGCGCATGGCTAAGGTTGTTTCCTGGTATGACAATGAATGGGGTTATACCAACCGTGTAGTTGATTTGGCTAATTACATTGCTAAAAAAGGCCTGTAATTAATAAAGGAGATAGTTATTCGTGGATAAGAAAACTGTACGGGATCTGGATGTAGCCGGCAAAAAGGTGCTGGTGCGTGTAGATTTCAATGTACCCTTTGATGATAAAGGCAAAATTTCCGATGACACTCGTATTCGTGCGTCCTTGGATACTATTCAATACTTATTGGACAATAAGGCTGCTGTTATTTTGATGGCACATCTTGGTCGTCCTAAAGGACAAGTTAACCCTAAATACAGCTTGGCTCCCGTGGCTAAGCATTTGGGTAAGCTGTTGGGCAAAAAGATTCTTTTC
>CAMFZA010000223.1 GCA_946002345.1 uncultured Phascolarctobacterium sp.
CGGAGGATGTGGTTTTAGAGCCGGGCAAGCTGCAGCTGGTGCCCACCGGCGTCAAGGCTTACATGCAGGCAGGGGAGTGGCTGGGCATGCATATCCGCAGCTCCATGGCCGTGAAAAAGCATTTGATGCTGGTGAATAATGTGGGTATTATTGATGCGGATTATTATAATAATGCGGATAATGAGGGTCACATTATGCTGGCACTGCTGAATATGGGCCAGGAAAAGGTGGTTCTTCCTAAGGGCGAGCGGGTAGCCCAAGGTATTTTTTACACTTACCTTACTGCGGATGGTGACGAAGGGGTTACCAAGGCAGTGCGCGGTGGGGGCTTCGGCAGCACGAGTAAATAACCCCTCAGTCAGCTCGTAAACTCGCTGACAGCTCCCCTTTAAAGGGGAGCCTTTCTTCTTTAGTAGGTTGGTAGGAAGCTTCACCTTTAAAGGGGAGGTGCCGAGCTTGCGAGGCGGAGGGGTTTAGAGAATAAATTCGTTACTTTTGTAAAGATTGTACATTAAATATCATTCATTTTTCTATTTGACAAACGCTATGACCCGTACTATAATTTCTCTAATGAACAACCATTAAGATAGAGGCGCGGAAAGCAAGAGTAATCTGTGGAGCGGGAGTAAAGAAGCAGGTGAAAGGGCCAACGCCGAAGTGCAAGGGCAGCCGTGCTCTTGTGCTGGGCCGTCAGCGAAAGTTGCCGGACTGTCGCTAGAGTACTAGCGGAGCGCTATCTCAGGTATGGGCATGATTGCAGTGCAGCATGTAACCGTTGAGATAGTAAGAGTCTCAACGGTTTTTCTTATAAGTGGAGCATTCTTGTCAGAGGACAAGGTGCTGAAATTTTATCAGTAGCATGCATGTATAGAAAGGAATGTTCACTTTATAATTGGTGAAAGTTTCGTGCTAAATCAAAGGAGTGGATTTTATGATTCGTGTATTAGTAAACGGCGCTTTAGGCCGCATGGGTGGCGAGGTTTGCAAAAAGGTTTTTGCCGAGCCCGATTTGGAATTAGTTGGCGCTGTTGATATTAAAGAGGGTACCATTGCTTTGGGTGAGGGTGTTCCTGTAAGCACCGATTTGGTGGCTGCTATCGAGGCTACTAAGCCCCAGGTAGTGGTGGACTTTACCCGTCCTGATGTGGTTATGGATAACCTGCGCAAGATGCTGCCCTTGGGCGTGCATGCGGTAGTGGGCACCACCGGCTTTAAGGATGCGGATTTGCAAGAGGTGGATGCATTGGCTCGTGCCAACAATACCTCCCTGCTCATTGCGCCGAACTTTGCCTTGGGTGCTGTAGTAATGATGAAGCTGGCCTGTGAAGCTGCTAAATATTTCCCCCATGTGGAAATCATTGAAAAGCATCACGACAACAAGTTGGATGCTCCCAGCGGCACTGCTATTATTACAGCGCAAAAAATTGCCGAGGTGCGCAAGGCTATGCACCAAGGACATCCGGAAGAACGGGAAACCATGGCCGGTGCTCGTGGTGCCGATTTTGAAGGCATGAAGATTCATAGCGTACGTCTGCCAGGCTACGTTGCTTCCCAGGAGGTTATCTTCGGCGGTCAGGGAGAAACGCTGCATATCAGCACGGATCCTGTTAACCGTGAATGCTATATGCCCGGTGTGGCACTGGGCTGCCGCAAGATTATTGACCAAGTTGGCTTGGTTTATGGTCTGGATAAATTACTGTAAGATGTAAGAGGGGGAAAGGTTTATGAAAAAGTATAATGTTGCAATTTTAGGTGCTACTGGTGCTGTTGGTGGCGAATTCCTGAAGCTCATCGAAGAGCGTAACTTCCCGTTCGCAGAACTCCGTCTTTTGGCTTCCGCTCGTAGCGCAGGCAAGGAAATTGAGTTCATGGGCAAAACCTATACTGTACAAGAGGCTACCAAGGATTCCTTTGAAGGCATCGATATTGCTCTCTTTGCTGGCGGCAGCATCTCCAAGGAGTTTGCTCCCTATGCTGTGAAGGCCGGCGCTGTGGTTATCGACAACTCCAGCACCTTCCGTATGGACCCGGAGGTACCGCTGGTTGTGCCCGAGGTGAACCCTGAAGATATCCTGAAGCATAAGGGCATTATTGCTAACCCCAACTGCTCCACCATTATCATGGTTATGGCTCTGAAGCCGCTCTATGATTTGGCTCGCATTAAACGTATTGTTGTTTCCACCTACCAAGCTGTTTCTGGCGCTGGCAAGGAGGGCATTGACGAGCTCACCGACCAAACCAAGGCTTATGCTGAGGGTCGCGAAATGGAAGCACATATTTTGCCTTCCGCTTCCTTGGCAAAGCATTACCCCATTGCTTTCAACCTGATTCCGCAAATTGACGTTTTCCTGGATAATCTCTACACTAAAGAGGAGATGAAGATGGTCAACGAAACCAAAAAGATTATGCATGATGACGAAATGCGCATCACTGCGACCACTGTGCGTGTACCCGTATATCGTAGCCACAGTGAATCTGTAAACATTGAGTTTGAGCATGATCTGGATTTGGCAGAGATGGCTAAGGCTATTGATGCTTTTCCGGGCGTACAAATGATGGATGACCCTCAAAACCAAATTTATCCCATGCCGCTCTATACTTCTGAAAAATATGATTGCTTTGTAGGCCGCTTGCGTCGCGATGAATCCAACCCGAATAGCTTCAATTTGTGGGTAGTGGGTGACCAGATCCGCAAGGGTGCAGCGCTCAATACTCTGCAAATTGCTGAGGTTATGATTAAGAACGGTTGGATTTAAGTAAGGGGAGAAGTTTTATGAAAGTTATTGTACAAAAATTCGGCGGCACCTCCGTTGCCAGTGAGGAAGCCCGCATTGCCGTAAAGGATAAGGTGCAGCAAGCAATTCGCAATGGCTTTGCTCCTGTGGTGGTGGTTTCTGCCATGGGTCGAAAGGGTGCTCCTTATGCCACCGATACCCTGATTGACACCTTGAAGGAGGCCAATATTTCTGTTAACGTGCGTGAGATGGATTTGCTCATGTGCTGCGGCGAAATTATTTCCTCCTGCGTGATGGCTGCCACTCTGCAAAAATATGGCATTAACGCCATGGCTTTGACCGGTGGTCAGGCCGGCATTATTACCGACTCTCAATTTGGTGCTGCCCGCATTAAAAACATCAAGGTATCCTACCTGATCAGTCATTAGGAAACTGGAAAAATACCA
>CAMFZA010000224.1 GCA_946002345.1 uncultured Phascolarctobacterium sp.
GGTTCAGCGCTGCATGATAGCCATGGGTGAGGCCGTTGTCAAGCGTACGCTCCATAGCGCCAATAACGCCGCTGTTGTGGTTGGTGTAGCCCCTGCTACCCCTGTGTTGGTCGGTGTAGGCGCTAAAGGGCATTACTATGTTACGCCAAGCGTTGTATTTAGGTGTGGCGTCAGTAGCAGGACCTAGACCGCCGCCCGTCTGGGCTGCAGGAATGTTATTGCTAAAGCTGCCTAGCATGTTCATAGTGTTGAGCATGCTATGAGTGTTGAGTGTAGCTTGAGCCGAGCTGTGCATGATACTAGGGTTCATTTGCTTGAGGGCGCTGGCTTTGCCTGCTCCATCCGCTGCATCCAGCTCTGTGAAAAGCTTTTGCCAATCTGCGCCATGCTCAGGAAGATTGCCAAGATAATCAAGGTTATCGTTCAAGATTTGGCCTAAAGCTTTTTGGGCAGCGCTTTGGCCATAAGTATCAAAATGACGTTTTCTATTGATAATAATATTGCCGTTGCCGTCTACAGTATGAGTTATAGTCATACCTTCGGTAGGTAATATATTGATGTTTAGATTATTATTCATACTGTAGGAGCTGGTGGAGCCATCTGCCAATAAATTAATGGTTTGCTGGCTGCCGTAGAAATCCTTTTGAGGGACAATGTTTAGGGTGCCATTTAAAGAAGCTGTGCCATTATTGGCTAAGGCTATTTTGGTGGAATTGCCGGAGCCGTCAATAGTAGTTGTCAAAGAGCCTGCTTCACTTTGGGTAAAGGTACCATTGTTTGTAACGGAGATAGTGCCTTGACCATTGCCAACTATTAAGTTGCCGGAGTTATTGAAGTGACCACCATCAATGGTAATGGCTCCGTCCGTACTGCTACTAGATGCAGTTGTGTCGCGAACATAAAGGTTGGCACTATTGTTATAGGTAGCACCAGTATTAACATTGATGCGATAAACATCCACAATGGGTGAGCTGTCAGTGCTTGCAGTGGAAACGGTACGCAAGGCATAGGGGCTTATGGAATCTTGACCACTTGAAAAGTTTTTGCCGTTCGCCACATTCAGCACTAAGCTTTCGCTGCCAATAATGTTATCGCTAAAGCTCATGGTTTGATTTATATTGATATTAGTCAAACCATCCTCGTTTGCTGGTAGCCTATTTTCTAAGAAAACAGGGTCGGACTCGCTAAACAGCATGCCTTTGGGATTCCACTCAGAGATGATATCACCCTTGATGGTTGTGCCTGTGCCAATATTAATCTCTTTTACATAAGCATTTTTACTGATATAAATGGATGCCTCGCTGCCTTCAATAGTTCCATTGATGTTGCACTGCTTCACCAAGGGACCATTTAAGGCTGTCAATAGATTTGCCTTAGGAAAGATTATACCAAAAGGACTATGACGATAATTAGTATAGTAAATATAGGAGCCAACAATTTCAGTAGAGGGCACATCGTCACCGATATCATTATGACCAAAATCAAAGCGCAGGGCAACGCCGCCATCGCCAAGAGCCTTCACGCTAGCGCCATTTGCAATATTTACAGTATGGTTGCGTCCCCAGGTTACAGCAATGCCATTGCCGCCCTTGCCATTGGCTGTAACCGCACTCTGTAAATTGAGCACATTATCCTGGGTGCCATCCAATCGAATACCGATAGCATAATCGCCATCTGCCATAATTTTACCTGTTTGGGTAATATTATTTTTTTGGCCATAAACGTGCAGGCCCACGCCCCAATCCTGGGTGATGGGAGTATTGGTGTCGTAAATCCAATCTCCGGCTTCGTTCTTAATTCGAGCAAAATAACCGTTATTATTTTCTAAGGTCAGATTATCATTATAAACAGAGAAGCCAAAGAAATTACGTCTATCAATGTTGTAGCCCAAATCCTGCATCATGGCTAGCTCGGCCTCCATGGGCACGGACCAATTGCGAAAATACTGATGGCTTAAAAAGCTGTTCTGCAATTCGATATGACTCAGTTCAGGATAGCCTTCGTCGCCGTTGAGGGGCAGTCCGGGTACTTTTATTGAAGAATCTACAGGGAAAGCTAGTTGGGCATGGTCACTATCGATAGTGAGCACAGCATTAACGTTCGTTCCACTAAAATAACAGCCGCTGTCATAGGTGTGTTTAGCGTTTCCTTTACTATCATAACCATCGGATAGATACATATAGAATTTTCCTGCTTCAGGTGTAATGCGCTCCTTTTCAGCAGTATTAATATAGACTATTTCATCTCCGACCTTCGCTTGCCTGCCATAAACATCATAAATGTGCATTGTATATTTATTGGCATAATTTGCATCAGCATCTACACCGATTTTATAGCAAAGCTCGCCATCCTCTGTTATAAATCTATAATGGTTAACAGCCATACCAAGGGCATGAAAAAGCTCATGGACAATAACACTACTCATGCTTTGGGTATCGATATTGCGCGATAAATTACCCACATCACTGGCGTCCCAGCCCGTATTGCGAGGCCAAATCCAGATGCAAGTATCAGCATTGATAGTTTCTTCTCCGTTGGTATCAACGGCATAATTAAATTTATACTCATTAGGTAGGCTACAATTATACATAAAATAGTTACCTATGCCAGAATTGCCGTTGTCCATTGTATCACTTGCTGCAGCAGCGTTATTATATACTTCTGCCTCAAGGAATAATCTAATAGTAGGAGTTTCAGTAGGGCTGCCAAGTAAATCCTTCACATAGGCCAAGCCGTTGGCAATAGCCTGCTCCTCACCAAGCATATTTATTCCATTACCTGGTGTAAAAAAGTCACGGTAGGTTGCGCTATCACCCGTGCTGGTGGCGCTATATACCATAAAGTTAATGAAGGGCGTTTCCATGTCGTCCACATAAAGGGATAGCTTGCCGCCGTCATCGCTTAAATCATATTTAGTGGTGTGGGCTGCCTGGGCGTGAAAGGGCGCAAGCAAAGTAGCGCAGGAAAGCAGTACGGCTGCTGCCAGTTGGCGGGATTTGAGCATGGTGAAACCTCCCTTTATATCGAAACAAATTGTTATATTAGCATAGACTTTAATTAGATTATAGCATAAAAATAGCACCTGTCACAGTGGGCAGGTGCTAAAAATTAGTGTTAGAATTTCCACTCGAAATTTACTTTGCCATAGATGCTGGAGCCGCCCTTACGAT
>CAMFZA010000225.1 GCA_946002345.1 uncultured Phascolarctobacterium sp.
GACTGCTGCAGCGCACATTATTCAAAAACGCCAGAGGCGTTAGCATATCCGCCAAGCATTCCTTTGCGACCGGCACTGCCTTGAATTCCTTAGCATAGGATTTTACTTGCTCTAACGTTAAGTTTAACATTATTTCACCTCGATAAAGCTAAACTCCTCCACCGTCCTCGACGGTCCCCCTCCCCATTTAAGGAGAGGCAAAGAGGATAAATAAAAAGACCCGTCCTCGAACATATCAAGGACAGGCCATAAAATACTTATACCTGCGGTACCACCTTGTTTCGCTATCACTAACGCACTTTAGCAGGATGCCATCACATCCCTCGCCCTTAACGCAGACGTTGCGTTGCAGAATACTCTCAGATGAGAAAACCTGATTTGACTGCACCCTCAATGGTCCATTTGTCGGCCTGCATCTCTATCCGGCTCCCAGCCCCCCGGACTCTCTGTAAGCGCATCTACCGATTTGATCTCCATCTCAACGGTTTGTGGTCTTTTTTGAAGTTGTGCCTATTTTACTACTACTTCTAGACAGCGTCAACCAATTTTTATAAAAAACGTGCAAGTTTTTCTAAACTCTTTATTTGTGTAAATATATTTACACAAATGCATTATTTACGTCTCAATCATCCTGCTACTGCTTTCCAAAGGCCCCCATCAAGGCTGCATCTAAAAAGCGCCCTGCCATACGGCAGAGCGCTGCTTTACGTCCCTCTGGGGGACACAATTTTAGTAGTTGATAACCTTCAGTTCAAAATAGCCTTGGGGATGATCGCAAACCGGGCATTTTTCAGGAGCCTGCTCAGCAACAACGATTTTACCGCAGTTGGTGCAAATCCAAACCTTCTTCTCTTCACGTTTGAATACGCGATCGTTTTCAATGTTAGCAATCAAAGCGCGATAGCGTTCTTCATGCTCCTTCTCGATTTTGCCAACCTCTTCAAATTGCATAGCCAGACGGTCAAAACCTTCTTCCTTAGCAGTTTTGGCAAATTCAGCATACATTTCGGTCCATTCGTAGTTTTCACCAGCAGCTGCGTCACGCAGGTTTTCCATGGTCTTAGGAACGCTGCCACCATGCAGAGCCTTGAACCACAGCTTAGCATGCTCTTTTTCGTTACCAGCGGTTTCGCTAAAAAAAGCACCAATTTGGTTATAGCCATCCTTCTTAGCTTGGCTTGCATAATAACCATACTTTACATGTGCTTGGGATTCGCCTGCAAAAGCAGTCATCAGATTTTGTTCAGTTTTGCTACCCTTCAATTCCATAATTATCTCCTCCTTCATTTTTAGGGTTTAGTTTTTATCCTCACCTAAAACATCCTCGCTTTCAGCATGCAAATGCTCCAATTTTTGGCATTCGGGGCACACACCGCTGAAAACGATATCGTGGTGATTCATTTTGTAACCGGTTACAGCAGCAACCTTTTCATCCATATCAGGGATGTAATCAAAATTCTCCACGTTCATAAATTTACCACATTCAGTGCATTTAATATGATAATGTCTTGCAAGAATATGGTCAAAACGGTCCGCACCACTGGGAACGGAAACCTTGCTTAAAAGGCCACTTTCCACCAAGCTATTCAGGTTGCGATATACAGTGCCTTTGCTAATATCGGGGTATTCCATGGTAATGCGGTCATATACTTCTTCAGCAGTGGGGTGATTTGCTAAAAAACGCACAGCAGCAATAACCAATTGTCTTTGAATAGTATTCCTTTTAGCCATTTCTACCATCCTTTATCAAAAATAGTTCTTAATTAGAATTATACATCGTATATTCAAATTGTCAAGTGTTTTTTAGCACAAGCTACACTTTATTCACAACTAAAACAGACATTTTTCAAGCAGTAAAAAGCTAATAATTGACTTATTCTCAATTCGTTCTTATTTTATTAGTAACCTATTCACAATATTTGACATTGGGCACTTAGGAATATATAATTAAAACTGGAATTATATATAAATATAGAAGGTTAGAGCTATGTTAGAAATCACTTTGGATAAGCTGCCCATTGGGCAGGAAGGAATCATTCAGACAGTTGGTGGCGAGGGCATTTTGCGTCGTCGCCTTTTAGATATGGGGCTCACCCCCCGTACCCGAGTTATTGTGCGTAAACGTGCTCCCTTAGGAGACCCCCTGGAAATTTATATTCGTCGTTATGAACTCACCCTCAGAGCCTCTGAAGCTAGCAAAATTACTGTTTTAGTGGAGGCGGAGGAAGCATGAAGCTACATTTTGCCTTAGTTGGTAACAAAAATTGTGGTAAAAGTACCCTATTCAATTATTTGACTGGCAGTAACCAGCATGTGGGTAATTTCCCCGGTGTGACGGTGCAAAAGAAGGAAGGTGCCCTGCTAATCAATGCCAATATCACCCTCATCGAGTTACCCGGCAGCAATTCCCTTTCACGAAAAACATCTGAGGAAATAGTAACAAGAGATTTGATCCTTTATAACAAGCCCAGCGCTATCATCAATGTTATTGATACTACAAATATTGAGCGCAGTCTGTATTTGACATTGCAGCTTATAGAGTTAAATATCCCCATGGTATTGGCTCTGAACATGATGGACGAGCTCACCGGTAGCGGTGGCAGCATCGATATCAAGGCGCTAGAGGAGCAGCTGACCATCCCCGTTATTCCCATTACGGCCAATAGTGGCGAGGGTGTTACCGAGCTCATTAAGCGTACAGTGGCGGTGGCACAGGATGCCACTTTACCCAAACGATTGGATTTTTGCTCTGGTCCCGTACACACTGCCATTCATGCGGTGGCTCACCTGATTGAAGAAAAGGTGCGTCGCAAAGGCCTGCCCCTGCGCTTTACCTCTACCAAGCTTTTGGAGGGCGATGAGGATATTATGCAGGAACTGCAGCTATCCAGTAACGAGCAGGACATCGTAGGCCATTTTACCCAGGAAATGGAAAATGCACTTCATACGGACCGGGAAGCAGCCTTAGCGGATATGCGCTACGCCTACATAGAGGACCTGTGTGTACGTACCGTTCACAAGCCCCAGGACACAGAGGCCCAACGGCGGAGTGTCCGGATGGATTATTATCTAACCCACAAGTATTTAAGCATCCCGATTTTTATTTTAATTATCGGCGCTGTTTTTTATATTACCTTTGATGTTATCTGTGC
>CAMFZA010000226.1 GCA_946002345.1 uncultured Phascolarctobacterium sp.
CTATTGTTACCAGATTGATAAATCGCATTGGCCTCGCCCATTCCAGGATGGTTAGACTTAACATCTATTGTCAAAGTTTTGCCAGCCGCATCTACAACCAAAGGAGCTGCAGAAGCTATACCTTTAGCACCACTCCCAGTATCATCTGCTACCGTAATCTTGCTATCAGTCTCAAACTTGTAGCTACCATCAGCCTGAATAATGCCAGAGGAAGCATATTCTCCATCAGCATCAATATCGCCTGTTAAAGTAGTATTAAAGTTGCTCTTACGAACAATATAAGTGCCATTGCCGCTATAATTGAAGATAAAAATACCTTCCTTAAGCACTACAACATCACCGGTCAGGCTTCCTGCCAGCTTCACAGTACCAGTCAAATTTTCAGGCGCAGCACTATAGCCGGTATAGGTTAACTTGCCAGCCAAAACATTCAAAACATTGTTCACTTGTTGGATATCACTAGTATTAACTCCATTGGAAGCCGTTACTAAAGTAATACCGGATTTTTCAGCTGCATTACCAATAATTACATCACCAGCGGAATAATCAGAGCTGGCTGTGCCTGCGTTTTCATGAGCATAATAAACAGTAGTATAACCACTGTAGTTAGCAATATTAATAGCTGCACTGCTAGTTGCATAAATATGACCAGTGTTTTCAGCATTAGTACCACCAGTCAGGCTAGTTAAATAGCTTACACCATCATAGGTACCATAATTTTCATTACTGGGATTAGGCATGGTCTCTACATGCAAACCATTGGTCATGGATAAGGATTCATGCTCCCATTTGGCACCGTTGGCTAAAGTCAAATTAATTTCGCCAGTCTGCGCTTTACCAGTGTTATCCACTACACCAGTCCAAATTGAATCCTTATTGTTCAGAGTAATATTAGTGATACCATCAACAAAGAAAGGTGCTCTAGAGCCAGTATCATTCTTCATGGTAATGATATTGCCCTTGAGCACTACATCTTTAGTACCGCTAGCATTAATATTAATAGTGCCACCATAGTTGGCAACTGCATAAAAAGCTTCAGTAGCAAGCTCCGGAGTAACGATCTTTACATTACCATTCACATTGATGGTAGAACCATTAACTTCAGGCGTGCCATCTTTTAATGTATAATAAGGGTCGGTTACAAGACCGGAGCCATAAACAGCTAAATCTAAATCTCCATTGACAATAACATCACCGCAAAGGCCTGCTCTAATGCCGGAAGGCTGCCAGCGAGCACCTCTATATACGGGATAACCACCATGGATATTTTCAGCAGTAATGCCCCAGCCACCAGCATAGCTGGCATCTTTCATAGTAACATTACCATTAAAAATGGAAACAAAACGCTGGTCACCAGGCTTAAGAGCACTGCCAGCACCATAACCCACTGCGATACCCTGTGCAGAATAATTACTGCTGTGCACAATGACATTGATATCTTCGGTTACTGTTTTAGTTACACCTGGCTTGCTCCCCTGATTGTTATAGTTACCAGACTCAGCCCACGCTCCCGGTGCATAAGCGCCTGCCAAAAGGCCGGCAGTCACAGCAACAGCCAAATGTTTTTTCCAAGACCTTCTTCGGAAAAAGTTCAACTTCATTCTTCTCTACCTCCTAAAATTGACCAATAAAAAAGGCATAATTATATAGCGATGCCCCTGCATCACTATATAATTATGCCGACAGAACTATTATACATCCTCGCTTTAGTAAAACACCGACTTCACGGTTTCCTGTCCAAGTAAGCTATGCTATTTTATTTACTAAATACACCCTATGGAATTTTTCGATTAACTTTACTTTGAAGGACAAAACTTGCTACCTTGGCGAGCCTTGGCAATGGTCTTGCGCCTATTGCGTACCACCTCATCCAACAAGCTCACAAAGAACATCTTATCCACCAAAACCTTTTGCTGCTCCTGCATTTTGTACAAATCAAGAGCATCCTTAATTTCCCGATATTTTAGCATTGCTATCCTACTCCTATTCCCCAAGCATCAAAAGCACTTTTAAAACCTGCAGTTAGGATCACAGCTTCATGGCAAAAATCACAAGCAAGCCAATGCCAAAGCCTAAAGCATAGGGCAAGACACGATCAAATTTGCCATGATGACTTTTTTTATTTTTAAGCACCCACATCTACTACACCCCACAAAAACCACAGTAACAAATACAATATTATCTTATTCTTTGAGTGCAGCATGTGAGAGACTACCGCAATGCATAAATCATACTATAATTGTATGTTACCTTAATAGTATTAAGTATTAACTTCATTTAATTATAGCATTCTTCGAGAGTTAAGTCAAGTAAAGGAATTCTATTAGTAATTAATTTCATATAAAAAATACCCATAAAACGCAAAAACCTGCACCCTTACGGATGCAGGTTTCTGCAGGAGATGATATCTATGGACACTAAGATATCCAAATGTAAAAAATGTGTTAGCCCTTGATTTGGGACATAACTTCTGCAGCGAAGTCTTCTTGTTTCTTTTCAATGCCTTCGCCCAGTTGGAAGCGAGCAAATGCCAGCACTTCAGCGTTGTTAGCCTTCAGCAGCTTAGCAATGGTTTGATCCGGGTCCTTAACGAACTCTTGGTCAACCAGGCATACTTCCTTGTAGTATTTATTGATGCGGCCCAGAACCATCTTTTCGATGATCTTTTCGGGTTTGCCTTCATTACGAGCTTGCTCGGACAGAACTTCCTTCTCGTGCTCCAGCTCAGCAGCAGGAACTTGAGAACGCTCCAGGTAGGAGGGATTAGCAGCAGCAACTTGCATAGCAATATCCTTGCCCAGCTCAGGATTGCCGCCCGTCATATCTCCCAGCACGCCAACAACGCCTTCCGGAGCTTCGTACAGAGCGAAACGACGAACGGAAATCTTTTCACCAATCTTAGCAACGCTAGCGGTTACCAAAGCTTCTACAGTTTGGCCTTCCAGTTCGCTAGCCAGCAGAGCTTCCACGTCAGCGGGTTTGGTAGCAACGATATGGTTAGCAACCTTAGCAACCAACTCTTTAAAGCCATCGGTCTTAGCAACAAAGTCGGTTTCGCAGTTGATTTCTACGATGCAGCCTGCCTTGCCATCCTCGCTCAGAGCGTAGCCAACAACGCCTTCAGCAGCAATGCGGCCAGCCTTCTTA
>CAMFZA010000227.1 GCA_946002345.1 uncultured Phascolarctobacterium sp.
CAAATTTGAAAGCGAAAATGTGGGGGAAATTTTGCATTTAAAATTTCATTTAATGGCCGCTGGGGGACGATGCTGGCCACACGTGTGTCTAAGTGATTTGGTATAATGAGTAGTGTGGCGGAGTGGGCCGAACTGGGACTGCACCCAGCTTGCAGCTTGGGCCGCTGGCTAGTGCGCCTGTTGGCATATACTTGCAGCTTGGGTCGCTGTGTAGTGCGCCTGTTGGCATATACCCCTGTTAGCCCCTCTGCGCCTTGTAGCGCTTTGAAAAATGCCCACAAGTATAGTTAATCCCGTTGCTCCCTTGCGTCGCTCTACGGCTAAATTTGGGCCTGAGAGAGGGGGTGAGGGAGTAGAGTGGTTTACCTCTTGCTCTATTCACTGTAAATAAATTGTACCAAAGGCAGGATAAAGCAAACTGCTTGGCGAATTACTAGCCAACTATAATCTGGTGGTGTTTCTGATGAAAATGATAGATAACGTTAACGAAAAACTCATAGATGATCTTAGTCTGGAAATAAAAAAAGGTAGTAAGCTGTCTATGGCTGCTGCCTATTTTTCCATTTATGCGTATGAGGCTCTCAAAAAGGAATTATCTAACATTGGTGAGCTGCGCTTTATTTTCACAGACCCAACATTTATTCAGAATGAAAATAACAAGAAAGAAAAACGTGAATTTTTCATACCTAAATTAAGTCGTGAACGTGGAATTTATGGTACTGAATTTGAAGTCAAGCTTCGCAATGAATTGAATCAAAAGGCCATTGCTAAAGAATGTGCTGCATGGATTCGCCAAAAGGTGACCTTTAAATCAAATGTTGGTAGTAAAAATATCCCTAAGTTCATGCTTGTTGATGATACAAGCTACATGAATATTAATGGTTTTACTACTGTGGATTTGGGATGCGAAAAAGGAAATGACTCCTTTGTGACTATCATAAAGCTTGAAAGTCCCATGTCCCAACAACTGGTAGATAACTTTAACACATTGTGGAACAACGAGGAGGAGCTGAAGAATGTAACCGAAAAGGTTATCAATAGTATCAGCTCTGCATACAATGAGAATTCTCCGGAATTCATCTATTTCGTTACTCTTTATAATATATTTCATGAGTTTTTGCAGGATATCAGTGAAGACGTACGGCCTAATGAGCGCTCTGGCCTATAACACTGCATGATTTGGAGCATGCTCTTTAATTTCCAATAGGATGCAGCTTTAGGCATTATTAATAAGCTAGAAAAATATAATGGCTGCATTTTGGCTGATAGCGTAGGCCTTGGTAAAACCTTTACCGCTTTGGCAGTCATGAAATATTATGAAAATAGAAATAAATCAGTGCTGGTGTTGTGCCCTAAAAAGCTAAGCGACAACTGGAATACCTATAAGGGCAATTATGTGAATAACCCCATAGCTAGCGATAGGCTCAATTATGACGTCCTTTTTCATACTGATTTGAGCAGGACGAGAGGACAATCCAATGGTATTGATTTGGCAAGAATCAATTGGGGAAATTATGATTTGGTGGTTATAGATGAATCTCATAACTTCCGTAACGGGGGTGCATTTGATTCGGATGGTGTCGAAAATCGCTATTCTCGCTTGATGAATAAAATTATCCGCGCTGGTGTAAAAACTAAGGTTTTAATGCTTTCGGCAACGCCTGTGAATAATCGCTTTAACGATTTAAAAAATCAATTGCAGCTTGCTTATGAGGGTGATACCAGCTTGATAGATGACAAGTTAACAACCACAAGTTCCATTGATGATATTTTTCGGCAAGCGCAAAAAGCATATAATGCTTGGAGCACGCGACCTATCCAAGAGAGGACTGTACAAAAGCTATTAGAAAATCTAAGCTTTGATTTCTTTAATCTGCTTGATTCCGTGACTATTGCTCGTTCTCGCAAGCATATTGCCAAGTATTATGACACTAAGGATATTGGGCAATTTCCAGAACGATTAAAGCCTATTTCTTTACGTCCGCAGTTGACGACTAGCAATAGTGACGTCAATTACCAAGAAATTTTTGAAAAGCTTACAGATTTAGAGTTAACAATTTATACTCCATCCCATTTCATCCTTCCGAGTAAACTGGAACATTATGCTGCTTTGTATGGTGATAACACGGTAAATACCGGTTTTACCCAAGCTAATCGCGAAAATGGTATCCGGCGTTTGATGGCCATCAATATCTTGAAACGCATGGAGAGCTCCGTATATTCCTTTAATTTGACGGTAACTAGGGTGCAAAGTCGTATCAATGCTATGCTGGATACCATTGACAAATTCATGAAGCATCAAGTTTATGGGGTATCGGTTAGCGATGAAAACCCGTTAGCTAATGCTGATTTGGATATGGAAGATGAAGATTATTTCGGTGGGGGCAAGATTATTCTCAAACTCGAAGATATGGATAAAATATCCTGGGGACACAGCCTGCGAAGAGATAGCCAACGTTTGCATGAGCTGTTGGGTATGGTTGGAAAGATTACTCCTGACAAGGATAATAAACTATTGACTCTGCTTGATGTAATCGTCGAAAAAATAACCCATCCTATTAATGAGGGCAACAAAAAGATTTTGATTTTCACTGCTTTCGCAGATACTGCCTATTATTTGTATGACTATGTGAGCAGCTTTTTGAAAAACAAGTATGGTCTCAATACTGGTATGATCACTGGCAGTGTGGATGGTAAAAGTACTGTCCCTAAGCTACATTGCGATTTAAACACAGTGCTAACCTGTTTTTCTCCGAAATCCAAGGACAAGGCTTTGCTGTTGCCAAACAATAAAGCTGATATCGACGTTCTCATTGCTACAGATTGTATTTCAGAAGGACAGAACTTACAGGACTGCGATTATTTAATAAATTATGATATCCATTGGAATCCTGTGAGAATCATCCAACGCTTTGGTCGTATAGACCGCATTGGTAGTCACAATAAGGTTATTCAACTGGTAAATTTCTGGCCGGATATTTCTTTAGATGCTTACATCGACCTGAAGGCTCGTGTAGAAAGCAGAATGAAGATTGTGGATATGACTGCTACCGGTGATGATAACCTTTTAAGTAACAACGAAAAAATCGATTTGCAATATCGCAAGCAACAGCTGGAACGTTTGCAGCGGGAGGTTGGT
>CAMFZA010000228.1 GCA_946002345.1 uncultured Phascolarctobacterium sp.
GTGGTAATCGAACTGATGCCAATAATCCTATCTGGACTCTTGGCAACAACTATGATAGCTATATGACCTTAAACAAGATTAAATAATAATCATCACCATCCGTCTAACTGGTGGTTTGACTAAGGGCTATAAGCCCTTATCACCGGCCAGCGTCTAAAGGCGCTGGCTTTCACTTTGTTCAAGCCACAATGCCTTTGACACTTTTGCCGCCCCAAACGGGGCGTTTGTACTAATTGCTACCCTTAAAAGGGTCTTCGTACTCTTTTACACTCAACTTATCCAAGGTAATATCGTGCTTTTCTTGTTCTTGAATATATTTTTTGATTGTAGCCTCATTGAGTCCTACTGTGGACACATAATATCCTTCTGCCCAGAAATGTCTATTGCCAAACTTGTACTTAAGATTTGCATGTTTGTCAAACATTATTAGGGCAGATTTCCCCTTTAAGTATCTCATGATTTGCAATACTGAATACTTTGGAGGAATGCTAAGCAACAGATGTACATGGTCAGGCATCATGTGCCCTTCTATGATTTCTATACCCTTATACTTACATAAATTCTTCAATATCTCTTTGAGGCTTTCCCGATATTGATTATATATGGTTTTTCGTCTATACTTAGGTGTGAACACAATATGATATTTACAGGTCCATTTCGTATGGGCCAACCCATTTACTTTGGCAGACAAAAACTCATCATTCCTTTCTAGACATAGTGACTTGAACACTTACTATTCTACACGGAATGATGAGTTTTTGTATAACATTCAATGCGCACCCGCATAGCGGGTGGTTCTCTGTTTCACGCTGCCTCATTTCTTTTCAGAAACTCGTCAGCGTTCAACTGGTTAAAACCACATAATAAAAAAGCTGCTCTTCCCCTTGCGGTTCCAAGCAGCTCTACCTACTAATAAAAGTATACCAAAGATATTACCTAACTACACTTTATGCTTATGATTATTAGTTAGACAACAAGGAAGAAGCAGCCCCTAGCCACCTATTTATATTATGACATTGACTAGGTGTTTTCTGCCCTACGCTTTTACTTCAACCCATTGACGATACGCTCCATAGCTTCGATGGTGTTTTCACGGCTGCCAAAAGCGGTCAGGCGGAAATAGCCCTCGCCCTGAGTACCAAAGCCAGCACCCGGGGTACCCACGATTTGCAGCTTCTCTAAGAGGAAGTCAAAGAACTCCCAGCTGGTCATGCCATTGGGGCATTGCAGCCAAATATACGGAGAATGCACGCCACCATAATATTTGATGCCGGTCTTATCGAAGCCCTCCATCATAACGATAGCCTCTGCCGGCCCATCAGCCCGGGCTCCTCGACATTCCGTCCCCCCTGGTGGGCCATAAGCTGCCTCAGCGCCACGTAGCACTATATAGGGTACACCATTGAACTTGGTGGTTTGACGGCGCAGCCACATCTTGTTCAACTCCAGTTCGCGGCCATCAGTGGTCTTGCGTACCAGCGCCTTGGGCACCACAGTGTAGCCACAACGGGTACCGGTAAAGCCACAGGTTTTGGACATGGAGCACAGCTCAATAGCACATTTTTTAGCATCCTCGATAACGAAAATGCTGCGCGGAATTGCCGGATCTGCTACGAAGGCTTCATAGGCAGCATCGTAAAGGATAACTGCGTCATTTTTCAAAGCATAAGCAACCCATTTTTCCAGCTGCTCCTTGGTATAGGCAGCACCGGTGGGATTGTTAGGAGAGCACAAATAAATTACATCAGCCTTTACATTGTCATCAGGCATGGGCAGGAAATCGTTTTCCGGGCCACCAGCCATGAAAATAATCTTGCGACCACACATAATATTGGTGTCCAAATATACGGGATATACCGGGTCCGGCACCAGAATAGTGTTAGCATTGCTGAAGATATCAGTGATATTACCACAATCACTCTTAGCACCATCACTGATGAAAATCTCATCGCTGTCCAAGCTTACGCCAAAGGTAGCATAATATTTAACCAGTGCATCATGCAGGAAATCATAGCCCTGCTCCGGACCATAGCCACGGAAGGTTTCTTGGACGCCCATTTCGGCAACTGCCTTGGTCATTGCTTCTACTACGCAGGGTGCCAGCGGACGGGTTACGTCGCCAATGCCCAGGCGAATGATTTTTTTGTCCGGATGAGCTGCTGCATAAGCACTTACCTTGTGGGCAATATCAGCAAAAAGATAGGATTCCTTCAGATTACAATAATTTTCGTTTACAAAAGCCATGTTAAACACAAACCCCCATTTGAAAATAAAATTTAAAATAATATATATTTTGCAAGACACATTAGAAGCCATTAGATGCGAGGAAAGGCGACGACGGCGTATAAATTAATACTCCTAGGAGCCTTGACGACGCAGATGATGGCTTATAATGCGTCTTATTTGATGTCGTCAGGCACTTCAACAGTTCCTACAAATGCCTCCACTGCAGGACCCTCCAAATATACATGGTCATCCTTGGCATGAGTAACCTGCAGCGTACCACCCTTGGCAATTACAGTCAGGGGCTCGCCCTTCTTGCCAGCACGACCAAGCATGATGCAGGCTACAGCCACTGCGCTAGCTCCGGTGCCACAAGCCCAGGTTTCACCACTGCCACGCTCCCAAACACGGAACTTGACGGTGTTTTTATCAATGACCTGCACAAACTCGGTGTTTACTCCTTCAGGGAACAGCTTATGATGCTCAAATAGCGGTCCCAGCTCCTCCAAATTCAAGGCATCAACATCATCCACAAAGGTCACAAAGTGAGGATTGCCCATGGAAATAGCGGTACCATTGAACACAACCTTTTCCTTGGTCACATCATCATGCTTATCGTCCAGCACGAGACCCTGGTCCACAAAAATGTAGTGGTCACAATTCATCGGAATTTCCGTAGCCTTAAAAACGGGTTTACCCATATCTACCTTAGCAGACACAACCTTTCCCTCCTCCACTTGCATTTCCACAGTTTTAATGCCGGACAAGGTTTCGATAGTTACAGGGTTCTTGTCCGTCAAACCCTTGTCATAAACAAATTTTGCCCCGCAGCGAATACCGTTGCCGCACATTTTACGTTCAGAGCGGTCTGCGTTTAACATGCGCGT
>CAMFZA010000229.1 GCA_946002345.1 uncultured Phascolarctobacterium sp.
TAAACTTGCTCAGATAAGGTAATGCCTCCACGAGAGTTTGTACTTGGGAATCGTTCATCAACATTGTAAAATCCTCCTTCAAAACATATTTATTACCAGATTAATAAAAATAGCTTATTTAGTAATAAGAAAAACTAAACAAAGTAAATATAATAAATGCGAAGTGAATCGGAATTTTAGCTCATGAGTGGTCGGAATAACCGACTCAAGGGTTGAATGCAATAAATTGTTCTTCATTCAAATAGTACCCCGCAGAGTGAAGGTTATTACCCGCGAAATGAGCGTCAAAAATTCCGTTTGAACGAAGCATTATTATATTTAACAATTAGTTATTAGGTATGGTACTCACCGTTTATCTTCACATATTCATAGCTAAAATCGCAGGTCCACACCGTAGCCTTCTCGCTACCAGCAGCCAAATCAATGGTCAGAGAAATATCGTGCTGACTCATGGTCGGCGCCAGCTTTTCTGCCGGCACATTACAGTTCATGCCATTTTCCACCAAGCGAATGCCACCAATCTCCAAATTAACCTTGTCCGCAACCATCTCTGCACCGCTGTAGCCAGCTGCACACACAATGCGTCCCCAGTTAGGGTCCTCGCCAAAGAAGGCTGTTTTAACCAGCGGAGATTTGGCAATAGCCATAGCAGCAGTCTTCGCATCAGCCCAGGTAGCAGCACCAACCACATTGACCTCAAGGAACTTGGTTGCGCCCTCGCCATCATGGGCAATCATTTTTGCCAAATCAGTAGCGCAGGCCACCAAGGCTTCAAAAAAAGCAGGATAATCAGGATGCTCCTCGCTCAAAATAATCTCATTTTCAGCCAAGCCATTAGCCAATACAATCATGCTGTCATTAGTGGAGGTATCACCATCAACAACCACCATGTTAAAGGACTGGTCCGCAGCCTTCTTCACCGCACGCTTTAAAACATCCGGAGCGATGGCTGCATCCGTGGTAATAAAGGTCAGCATTGTGGCCATATTAGGATGAATCATGCCAGCACCCTTGGCAATGCCGGCAAATTTAACAGTCTTACCGCCGATTTCTGTCTCATAAGCTGCACGCTTAATAAAGGTATCGGTGGTCTGAATCGCCATGGCGCAGCTTTCGCCCTCGCACTCGTCCAAGCTATCCACTGCATCAGCAATGCCAGTCAGCAGCTTGTCCATGGGCAAAAACTGTCCAATAACACCGGTGGAGCACACAAAAACCTCCTCCGGCTTAATCCCCAGCAGCTCCGCTGCATGAGATTGCATTTTGCGAGCATCAGCAAGGCCTTGCTCGCCTGTGCAGGCATTAGCGCAGCCACTGTTAACCACAATTGCCTGCGCATAACCATGCTGGTTCACCTCACGGCTCACCAGCACAGGAGCCGCACACATTTTATTCTGAGTAAAAACTGCACCACAGGCAGCAGGAGCAGTGCTATAAATCACTGCCACATCATGATTGCCACTCACCTTAATGCCAGCCTTCACACCGGCAGCAATAAAGCCCTGGGGAGCAGTTACCCACCCTTCAATTTTGTTCATGTACATCCCTCTTTTATTCATTATGATAACCAAAATAACAAAACTAGACTGAGTGAAAATAATAATTGTGGAGCGAATGGAAATTTTAGGACATGAGTGGTTGGAATAATAGAAGCAAGGTTTCGAAAACGTAAATACCTTCTCGAACAAATTGGACACCGCAGCTTCGTGATTATTCCCCACGCGGCCCAGGCCGTCCTCTCTTGGCCTTGCGGCCAATTCACCTTAAAATGGCCGTGAAAAAATTTCCTTTGAGCGTAACAATATTATTTTTACGAACTTCTGGCTTACGGTACAATCGGCAAAGCTCTCAACCCTGCAGTCTCCTCAATGCCAAACATGACGTTCATATTCTGCACCGCCTGGCCAGCCGCGCCCTTCACCAAATTATCAATACAATTCATCACAATAATGCGACCTGTGCGCTTATCAGTTTGCCAGCCCAAATCCACATAATTGGATGCACGCACATTCTTCAGCTCCGGACAACCGCCCTTGCCACGCAAGCGAATGAAGAACTCCTTGCCATACATAGCCTGATAAGCTTCTTCAATCTGGGCATCAGTTACGCCCTCCTTCAGCTGGCCGTAGCATGTAGCCAAAATGCCCCTGTCCACGGGCAACAAATGGGGAGTGAACTGAATTACCACCGGCTCACCGGCAAACTCGCTATAAATTTGCTCGATTTCCGGCGTATGACGATGGCTGGCCACACCGTAAGCCTTAAAGCTTTCGTTAACTGCACAATATAGGCTACCAGCCTTCAGGCTGCGTCCTGCACCGCTAGTGCCGGACTTGGCGTCCACAATGATGCCCTGATGCTCAATCAAATCATATTTCAAAAGCGGCACCATGGCTAAAATGCTACAGGTAGTGTAGCAACCAGGATTAGCCACCAAACTAGCCTCTCTAACCTGATCTCGGTAAAGCTCCGTCAAACCGTACACAGCCTTGGCCTCCGGGTCCTCGTGCTTCACCTTGTACCACTCTTCAAACACGCGATAATCTCTAAATCTATAGTCTCCGCCCAAATCGATAATCTTCGTTTTGCTGCCACGCAGCTTGTTACCAATTTTCATGGCATGGCCATGAGGCAGGGCGATAAAAATTACATCACTGTCAGCAGCAATTTGTTCAATTTCCTGCATGGACTGCAGATTCTTTTCAATTCTGCCGGCCAAATGGGGATACATGCTGGCAATAGCCTCGCCAGTGCTGCTTTCAGAAGTAATCGTGGCGATTTCTGCTTCAGGATGACCATCCAAAAGCCGCAACAGTTCCACACCTGCATAGCCGGTTGCGCCGATAACACTTGCTCTCATATCCATCCTCCTTTACGAATGATAATTATACAACCATCTTGCATAAAATTGCAAGGCCTTTGTAAAAACTTCTTTATAAAAAGGTCAAGAAACACTCATCCATTTTATACTACATATTTTACTACTTCTAGCGTAATTTTCCTAGCCCTTTTTTCACTTTACTTTACAAAAATACACTTTTCCTGCTACAATAGAGAGTAAGAAAAAGAAAGAGGTATCATTATGATA
>CAMFZA010000230.1 GCA_946002345.1 uncultured Phascolarctobacterium sp.
GAGCTGGGCAGCACTCTGCTGCCGGAGGAACTGCTCCACATCCAGACCACAGCGGAAGCCCTGCGGGCCATGAAGGAGTTTTTGACTGCCAGTGGCGAAATGGCTCCCGCTTTGGCCGAATATGCCGGTAGAATGCAGCAGTTTGCTCGCTTGGAAAAGCAAATCTCCAGTGCCATTGATGAGCATGCCGAGATTAAAGATAACGCTTCTCCCAAGCTGAACGGCCTGCGTACTGCTATTCAAATTTCTAAAAATCGGGTGAAGGATAAGCTGGACAGCATCCTCCACGACCCCAATAATCAGAAGTATTTTCAGGATAATATAGTTACCATGCGTGGTGACCGTTATGTTATTCCTGTAAAGCAAGAATATAAAATGAATTTTCCGGCTATCGTCCACGACCACAGTGGCACTGGTGCCACCCTTTTCATCGCGCCCTTGGCTGTTGTTAATCTGAACAACGATATCAAGCGCTATGTGGCCGAGGAGAAGGAGGAAATGGAGCGCATTTTGCGTCAGCTCACCCAAAACGTGGGGCAGGAGGCAGCAGCGCTCTTGGCTACCCTGGAAATTTTCACCAAAATCGATGTGATTTGTGCCAAAGCACTGTTGGCCCAGGAGCAGCACGCGGTGCGGCCCATGTTGGTGCTCAATGGCAAGGTGGATATTCATCAGGGGCGGCATCCCTTGCTCAATAAGGATACAGTGGTGCCCTTGGATGTGCAGCTTGGGGAAAAATTCACCATGTTACTCATTACGGGCCCCAATACGGGTGGCAAGACCGTGGCCTTGAAGGCGGTGGGCTTATTTGCTCTTATGGCCCAGACAGGTATGTTCATCCCTGCTTTGAGCGCAACCCTGCCGGTTTTCCGCGCTGTTTATGCGGATATTGGTGACGAGCAGAGCATCGAGCAAAGCCTGTCCACCTTCTCTGCCGATATGACTAATTTAATCAGCATTTTGAATGAAGTGAAGGCTGGCGATTTAGTGCTTATTGACGAAATCTGTGCCGGTACGGACCCCAACGAGGGTGCGGCGTTGGCCATGAGCATGCTGGAGCATTTGCATGAGGAAAAGGTGCTGACCATGGTGACCACTCACTATAGCGAGTTGAAAACCTTCGCCTATGGTCACGAGGGTATGGAAAACGCTAGCGTGGAGTTTGACCCTGTATCTCTGCGTCCCACCTATCGTTTGCTCATGGTCGTGCCCGGTAGCAGTAATGCCTTCAATATCAGCCGCAGGCTGGGTCTGGCAGAGGGCATTATTGAGCAGGCGGGCAAGCTGTTGAATCAGGAGCATGTGCACATGGAAAATGTGCTGCAGGAGCTGGATAGCGAGCGCCGTCGTTATGAAAGCGGCAGTGCCGAAATTGAAGCTCTGCGGCGGGAAAGCGAGCAGCTGCGCAATGCGCTGGCTTATTCCAAGGCTGAGTTTGAAAGGCGCAAGAATGATATGCTGCGCAAGGCCAAGGAGCAGGCGGACGAGATTTATCGTCGCAGCCGCCGGGAGTCCGAGGCGGTGCTCAAGGAGCTGCGCTCCATGAAGGCTGATTATGATGCTAAAAAGCTGGAGGAGGCGGCTGAGGCAGCCCGCAAGAAGCTGAACAAAACCCTGAGCGAGGACGCACCCTTGCCGGAGGGTACACCCTTGGATGCCAAGACAGCCAAAAAGGGACAGAATGTTTTCGTTGTTTCCTTGGGCAAGAATGGCCTGATTACAGATGTGAAGGGCAACGAAGTCACAGTGCAGGTGGGCATTTTGAAGATGAATGTGCCTGCCAAAAAGTGTCTTCTGACCAAGGCACAGCCTGCAGATACCAGCGGTGAGCCCAAAAAGCGCAAGGGCTTTACCAAGAACGCTGCGGCTAATTATGCTCACCAAATGTTTGTGGCCAAGTCCGGCAGTGCCAAGCAGGAGATTGACCTCAGGGGCATGACCTTGGATGAGGCCATCCCGGCGGTGGATAAGGCCATAGATGATGCCTTGATTGCCGGCATCAGCCAGCTGCGGCTGATTCATGGCAAGGGCACAGGCGCGCTGCGGGCCGGACTTACGGCTTATTTGGAGAACAATCGCTTTGTGCGCAAGCTGGAAACGGCGGCTCTGGAGGCCGGCGGCAGCGGCGCCACGGTGATAGATTTATAGTATTAGTAATAAATAGAAACCCCTCCGCCTCGCAAGCTCGGCACCTCCCCTTTAAAGGGGAGGCACTCTCTGAAGAAACTATAAAGTAAGGCCCCATGAAAGGGGTAGTCTCTCTGAGGAAATATAAAGTAAGGCTCCCCTTCAAAGGGGAGCTGTCAGCGAGTTTTCGAGCTGACTGAGGGGTTAATGATTTAATAAAATAATGCAAGGAGGCATATATTATGGTAATGAGTATTGCTGCAAAACATGCAAAGGGTAAGGCTGCCCAAGACAAAATTTTTGGTGCTAACGCTGCTGCTGTAGCAGCCGCTGCTAAATATGGTAAGGACGCCGTAACTAACGCTACCATCGGCGCTATTTTGGACGAAGAGGAAAAGCTGGTGTGCCTGCCCACTGTAGAAAAGGTTTATCGTGGCCTGCAAACTAACGAATTGATTGCTTATGCACCTATTAGTGGTCTGCCTGAATATTTGGACTGCGTACTGACCGCTGCCTTTGGCAATTCTCGTCCTGATGGTTATGTGGCCGCTGTTGCTACCGCTGGTGGCACCGGTGCTATCCATCATGCTATTTGGAACTATTTGGACGAGGGTGAAACTGCTCTGTGCTCCGATTGGTACTGGGGCGCCTATAAGGTGCTGTGCGACGACATGGGCCGCAAATTTACTACCTACAAAATGCTGGACGAAAATAATAAATTCAATCTGCCTGCTCTGAAGGCCAAGATTGACGAGCTTTTGGCACAACAGGACAACCTGCTGTATTTGCTGAATACTCCTGCTCATAATCCCACTGGCTATAGCCTTAGCGAAGAGGATTTGGATGGTGTGCTGGGTGTGCTGAAGGAAGCAGCAGCTAAGCCGGGCAAGAACG
>CAMFZA010000231.1 GCA_946002345.1 uncultured Phascolarctobacterium sp.
CTACAATAGTAATGATAATGAGTTGATATTTGATTCAGAGGATTTTGTTTCAGCTGTTATAGCTGGTAAGTTTACAGGACAAGTATTTGGATTTGATTTTAATTATACGCAAATTGAGTCTGACGTAAATAGTGGTAAGGCGAGTCTCGGCGATATTAAAGATTTACAGGATATGTTGCTGAAGTGCGATTATAAGCGTGCCAATCTGCGTATTTATCCTGAAAAGAGATTGACAGATCAAGGTCATTGGGATTTATGTGAAGAGCCCGAGAATAAGACTTCTTATGTTAAGGTAAAAATTGATGATTCGGTAATGTTGCTAGCTCGTCCACCACAACTGGATATAAAAAGTAATAAAGTATGCGCCATAGATTTTGGCACTAAGAGTACTGTTGTTGCTGTTTATGATGCAGAAGAATACCTTTTAAGGGTTGGCCAGCCTGATCTGCTGAAGGAAGAAAGTGATGGTGATTATGAGAATCCTACCATCATTGAATGGCGCGATATCGAAGCCTTTATGAAGGCTTATAATGATAGGAGCGGTAGACCTTTTACAGAATGGAATCAAGTTACAGTGGCTCATTCTGCAAAAGAAGCTCTCAATCAAAGTAATAGCCACGCTAGTAAGTCTATTTTTAGTGAACTAAAGCAATGGACTCATTAAGCCACGGGTCGTTTTAAGAGGGATATAAACGGGGCTACTCGTGATGTAAAGCCTTTCCTTCAATTACAGCCTGGCGACTTCAATCCTCTGGAAATCTATGCATATTATTTAGGTTTATACATAAATAATATGGATCAGGGTATTTGCCTAGAATATGTTATGTCCTTCCCTGTTAATTTCGAAAAGGATGTTCGTAATAAAATTATTGATAGCTTTACCAGTGGCCTTAATAAGTCTTTACCTATGTCCCTGGGACAGCAGGTTAATGTATATCCGGGTGCTAGCGAGCCAGCCGCATATGCAATTACTGCCTTGAAGGATCTTGGCTTGCAGCCTAAGAAGGAAAAAGAGCAAGTTGCCTATGGTGTATTTGATTTTGGCGGTGGTACTACTGACTTTGATTTTGGTGTAGAGGTTATTAATGTGCCGAAGCGTGGTAAACCTTTTATTGAGGTGCATCAAGTTAGCAATTGCTGTGATGCATATTAAGGAGGAAAGAATATACTGCAGCTTTTGGCTTATCAAGTATATGAGGATAATTTCAAGGTAATGAAGGAAAAACAAATTCCTTTAGTATTACCGGAGCTCGTTCAAGGTCAGGCTTTTAGTGGCAGCGAAATTCTTGTAAGGCCGAGGAAATATGCTTCTCAAGCAGCACAGTTGAATATTAAGCATTTAGCTGAAGCATTAAGGGATATTTGGGAGCATAAAGGTAATTATAAAGAAAAGTATGGCAAGGATGATTTGAAGCTGGTGCTGTATTCTGATGCAAAGCTGTTGGATGATAAAAAAGAACAAAGTGATTCTTTCACCATTGCTATGAAAGTAAATGTGGATAAGCTGGAAAGCTTAATTGCTACAGTTGTTGAACGTGGCGTAGTTAATTATTTTGCTAAATGTCGTTTAGCCTTCTCCAATTATGAAACCATGCCCTTGCCGATTAATATTCTCTTAGCAGGCAATTCAAGTCGTGCAAAAATTGTGAAGGAGTTATTTGAGAAGCATATAGAGATTGAAACAGAATATATAAAGAATATTCGTCCTGAAGTCAATGAGGATGGAGAGCAGGCTTTTGCTTTAAGGTTGCCCTTGGAAATAGAGAAGGACAAGGAAAATAGGAATCTTGAGCCTGATAAATTGGCAACAGTTACACCTGAAAAGACTCAGAAAAATGCTGCAGTTCCTACTACTAGCATTAAAAAGCTAGTGCTTCCCGACAATGCTACCAGAGACTCCGATTCTAGTAGCTCTAAACGCATTTAGTATATATACTTGCATACAGGTAAGACTGGCGTGTCTTTTGGCCTTTTTCAAAGTCGCAAGGGTGCTCGGCGTTATAGCATTATTAACGATATTGTACAAGGTGAACAAGGAGCACAATTTAAATACTATATTGGTTCGCCTAATTTAGAGGATATGTTCGTGGTAGATGTGAAACTAGAAGATGGTTGGAACGAGTGGATAGCCTTGGTGCCTGCAGATGAGGACTATTTCGAGTTCTACTATACTTCCGAACCTAGGGCTGAAGAGGGCTCTATTCCTATTAGTGATGTTAAACAGTATGCTCATCTTAAAATTGATGAAGTTAGCGCGGATGAGGATACCTATGTGTTTATTCACAAAAAGGATAGCGAAACCATTGAATATGCAGTGGGTAAGGAGGAAGAGTTTAAGAATTTTGATCCTAGTACTTCGAATAAGATGGTTTATACCTATAAGCTGTGATTAACATCGTAGATAGAGTTTTTTGGTTATAAGGAGTTACTAATCACGGATGACAACTAAAACAAAGGCAATGAGAAATTTATCAAGGAGTACCAAAAGGATTACAGTGAATGGTCATTTTTTGGCAAATTTCTAAAGTACGCCAAGGTGATAGGTGTTAACATTATTTACAAAGTTTTACAGTTGTACTATGTACTGCAAAAACCAGATGTGCCTGCAGCGGACAAAGGCATAATAATTGCAGCTTTAGGCTATTTGATTAGTCAGCTTGATTTTATTCCTGATCTGATTCCTGTTGCTGGCTATACTGATGATGCTTTTGCACTGGCGTTAGCAATTGCCAAGGTATCCATGTATATTGATGAAGAGGTAAACAGGCTGGCCAAACAAAAATTAGATGATATTTTTGGACAGGGAACAAGCGACAACCTTTAATGCCAGGGCCAAAAGTGTAGTGCCTCTGAAAATGAGCTTTGAAAAAGGAAGTGACTCATCATGCATACCTTTAACATCAAACACTGTAAATACTGCTGCATCTGTAAGTGTTGGTACGACCCGACAAATTCAGCTATAACTCCAGTGGCACCCAATATTAACATGTGGGGCGTAGCAAC
>CAMFZA010000232.1 GCA_946002345.1 uncultured Phascolarctobacterium sp.
TCATTGATAACAGGCTGCCCACGCAAGTAGGCAAAATTCACATCCTTAGCCTCCAGCATCAGTCAGCCCTCCCTTCCTGTGCAACAATTCCAAAGGTCTTAAAGTCAGCCAAAGCATCTGCTTCGCTGCGCCAATCACCCAAATCCATATGCAGCTTTGCTTCCAAGCCCAGCTTTACCTGCCACAGGGTGGGCAGCAGGGGGCGCAGCTCCGCATCCTCGTACATTTTCGGCGCCGCGGTTTCAAAGGTATCCGCAGCCACCAGCTCGCCATTTTTCAGCACCACCATATCGCTTACATAGGGCAAGAGATAATCCATGCGGTGCTCCACCGCCACGATGGTGGTGCCATAGCGCTGGTGAATATCCCACACTAATTTATACAAGGATTGGGCGCCATCCGGGTCCATAGCAGACACGGGCTCGTCCAAAACAATTATTTCCGGATGCACGGCCAAGGTGGCAGCCAAAAGCAAACGCTGACGCTGGCCGCCGCTGAGCTCGTCCAGCTGATAGCTTTCGCGACCTGGCAGGCCCACATCCTCCAAGGCGCGACTGGTGCGCTCGGCGATTTCCTCCGGCTTAAAGCCATGATTCAAGAGAGCAAAGGCAATTTCTTCCCCCGCAGTGAGGGACACCAGCTGGCTTTCGTAGTCCTCCATGATAAAGCCCACACGCATGGCAATATCGGATACACGCTTACCCTTGGTGCTTTCTCCGTGAATTTGCACGTCGCCACTATAGCGACCACCCATGTAATAGGGCACAATACCGGTCATGGCCTTGCACAGTGTGGTTTTACCGGCACCGCTGGGGCCGGTGATAGCCGTAAAGCTGCCCTTTTTAATATCCAGATTGATATCCTTCAGCACCAAATCGGAGCGTTTATAGGCAAAGTAAAAATTATCTAGCTTAATAACACTTTCCATTTATTTTTCCTCCTCCTGAAAATAGAACAGCTTGCGCACCGGCGCATAGAGGAAAAAGGTAATGAGACCGTTCAAAAGGCCCACGATAGCCACAACGGGGAGCATGGCAAAAATCCACACATGCAGGGGCAGGCCCAAAACCAGCTTCAAAATAAAGGTAAATAGGCCGCCGCTGGCCATGGTTGCCAAAAAGCCCGTAATAAAGGGACGCAGCTTCCATTCGCCAATGCCTGCGGCAAACATAGCTTGCACCAAAATGCAGCAGGTGGTGGCACCGGCCAATTCGCTGGCCACATTGCCCAAAGGGAAGGCCGATTTAGAAGAGGGCACCAGCGTCAGACCTGCGATAAAGCCAATACCGATGGCTTGGGTCAGACGCGGTCTGGTTAAATTAATAACAATGGAATACATGGCAATAGTCCAGTTGGGGGTGACACCGCCCACGTTGGGACTAACAGTGTGCAAAATAATACCAATCGCCAAAAGCATGGCTGTGATAGCTACCCAGCGATACCCGTCCTGCATGGGCTCAATCTCCATGAGCTGAGGAATGGGCTTCTTTCTTTCATCCATACTAAAACCTCGCTTTACAAATGCATTTTGCAAAAACTTACACAGAGTAATTATACTATAATCCGGGCAATTTGTATCGCAAAAAATAAAAGTGAGCGCACTGTCACCAAGAACGCTCACTTTATGTAACTATTTTACAATTATTATAGATAGCACCTAAACAATACAGCGTAGAAAGTGCCAGATACTAGGAAATCTTAACGAAGGTGTACTATATGTACGTCGATGAAAGATGACAAAGCAAATGACCCTCTCCAATATAGCGGAGAAGGTGCCAGATACTAGGAATCTTGACGAAGGCGTACTGGAGGTACGTCGAGGAAAGATGACAACGTAGATGGTACCTTATACGCTGTATTACATTGGATTATGGAAGCAGGAATATTGCCCAGTATGGCAAGCAGGTCCGCTCAGCTCCGCCTTCACCAAAATAGCATCCCCGTCGCAGTCATAATACATTGCCACAACCTTCTGCAGATTGCCGCTAGTAGCCCCCTTATTCCACAGCTCTTGGCGGCTACGGCTCCAAAACCAGGTATAGCCCGTCTCCAGCGTCAGCTTGAGGGACTCCCTATTCATATAGGCCAGCATCACCACCGCATTGGTTTTAGCGTCCTGCACCACTGCCGGTACCAGACCTTGAGCATCGAACTTTATTTTATCAAGATCAAAAGCCATTATAATCTAACCTCTATTCCGCGGCTGCGCAGGTATTCCTTCACCTGCTTAATGGTAAAGGTTTTGTAGTGAAAGACTGATGCCGCCAGCACTGCATCCGCACCGCCCTCAGCGAGGACATCGTAAAAGTCCTCCAGCTTGCCGGCGCCACCACTGGCAATAACGGGCACATTCACAACACTGCTAATGGCCTTTGTCAGGGGGATGTCGTAGCCATTCTTTGTACCGTCCGCATCCATGCTGGTAAGCAGGATTTCGCCGGCCCCCAGAGCCACGCCCTGCTTAGCCCATTCCACCGCGTCAATGCCGGTGGGCTTGCGACCGCCGGCCACATAAACCTCCCATTTATTCTCACCACAACGGCGAGCATCAATGGCCAGCACAATGCACTGACTGCCAAACATGCGGGCACCATCGGCGATAAGCTGGGGGTTCTTCACGGCGGCGCTATTTAAAGAGGTTTTATCCGCGCCAGCCAACAGGGCATTACGAATATCCTCCACGCTGCTAATGCCGCCGCCCACAGTAAGGGGCATAAACACCTGACCTGCAGTTTTACGAATCACGTCCAGCATAGCCTTGCGCTCCTCAAAGGTAGCAGTAATATCAAGAAAAACTAATTCATCGGCGCCCTCCATGTCGTAGGCTGCCGCCCGCTCCACCGGGTCGCCGGCATCACGCAGACCCACAAAATTGGTGCCCTTCACCACGCGTCCTTCCTTGACGTCCAGGCAGGGAATTATTCTCTTTGTCAGCATCTTAAGCCTCCTTAGCCAAGGCCAGTGCCTCTTGTAAATCCACCGCACCGGTGTAGATAGCCT
>CAMFZA010000233.1 GCA_946002345.1 uncultured Phascolarctobacterium sp.
CCACAAAATGATGGGTGGGTCCACAGCCACTGCCTAAGGCAATGCCGTGGGCAATAGCCTCGGTAACATAAGCCTTGGATGCCTCAACGGCCTCGTCAAGACTCATTCCCTTGGCCAAATTTGCTGCTAAGCTGCTGGACAAGGTGCAGCCCGTGCCGTGGGTATTTTTCGTATCAATGCGCTCCCCGGCGAACCATTTTTCATTTTGACCATCAAAGAGCAAATCATCCGCAGTATCACTCAAATGGCCGCCCTTTACCAGCACAGCCTTGGCTCCCAGGGCAACAATTTTTTCTGCCACAGGGCGCATTTCCTCTTTTTTCGTGACCTTCATGCCGCTAATGGCCTCCGCCTCCGGTAGATTGGGCGTAACCAGCGTTGCCAAGGGCAACAGCTCCGTAATTAGAGTGGAGCAAGCCTCGGGCTGCAACAAGGGATAACCGCTCTTAGAAATCATCACCGGGTCTAAAACAATAATGGAGGGCTTATACTTGCGCAAACAGGCAGCAATGGTCTTAATAGTCTCTGGCCGGGACAGCATGCCGATTTTCACAGCGTCCACCCGAATATCATCAAAAACTGCGGCAATCTGGGCCTCCACAATATCCGGCTCAATGTCCTGCACCTTGGTCACACCACAGGTGTTTTGGGCAGTAACTGCCGTAATGACGCTCATGCCAAAGGTGCCATGAGCAGCAAAGGTTTTCAAATCCGCCTGAATGCCGGCGCCGCCGCTGGAATCACTGCCAGCAATGGTCAATAAATGCTTTAACATGGGTATACTCCCTTCTAAAAAAACCGGGGACGCACTGCATCCCCGGTCTCAAAAACTTTTCTTATGCAGCTTACAGCACTGCTTTAACCTTAGCTACCAGATTATCCACAGTGAAGCCATATTTTTCCAGCATTACGCCACCGGGAGCAGAAGCGCCGAAGGTGGTGATGCCCAGCACGTTCTTTTCGCTGCCGGTGTAGCGGCTCCAGCCATAGGGAACGCCTGCTTCCACAGCAAACTTAGTTACACCTGCAGGCAGTACGCTTTCCTTGTAATCCTCGCTTTGAGCATCAAACAAATCCCAGCTGGGCATGGATACTACGCTAGCATCAATGCCTTCCTCAGCCAGCTTAGCCTGTGCCTTCAGGGCCAGCTCTACCTCGCTACCGGTACCAATCAAAATAACCTGAGCAGCTTGCTTAGCGGGGCTCAAAACATAAGCACCCTTAGCAGCATTTTCGTGAATAACAGCTGCATACTCATGCATTACCGGCAGATTTTGACGGCTGAGCAGCAGGCAGGTGGGCTTATTTTTATTCAGGCAGGCCTGTTGCCAAGCTACGGCAGTTTCCAGGGCATCAGCCGGACGAATTACGGAAACATTGGGAATCAGGCGCAGGCCCATGGTAGTTTCAATAGGTTGATGAGTGGGACCATCCTCGCCCAAGGCAATGGAGTCATGGGTCAGAACAAAAATGGATTGAATGCCCATGAGAGCAGCCATACGAATGGTGGGACGCAGGAAGTCGGCAAATACCAAGAAGGTGCCACCGAAGGGAACAAAGCCACCATGGAGAGCCAAGCCGTTTAATACGGTGCCCATAGCATGCTCACGCACACCAAAGTGAATATTGCGGCCCTTGTGGTCCAGCTTGGAGAAGTAGCCGCCAGCCTTCATTACAGTCTTGTTGGAGGGGCCCAAATCAGCACTACCGCCTACCAGAGCAGGAACCTGCTCAGCCAGCTTTTGAATTACATCGCCGCTGGAGGCACGGGTTGCACTCTTGGTTTGCTCCTTGAAGATTGCCTCCAAGGCTGCCAAATCCACGTTAATCTTGCCAGCCATACGGTCAGCCAGCTCTGCTGCCAGCTCCGGATAGCAAGCCTTATAATCATCCATTAAAGCGTTCCAATCAGCCTCAGCCTTGGCGCAAGCGGGCAGCTTAGCTGCAAAATGCTCCTTGGCTTCAGCAGGAACATAGAACATTTCCTGCGGCCAGCCAGCCTTCTCCTTGGTGGCTGCCAAAGCGTCAGCACCCAAGGGCTCGCCATGGCAGGAGGGGCTGTCCTGCTTGGGGCTACCAAAGCCAATGTGGGTGCGTACAATAATCAGGGAAGGATGAGTGGTATCAGCCTGTGCTTCCTTAATAGCAGCAGCCATAGCGTCCACATCCTCGGAATCAGCTACACGTAGTACCTGCCAGCCATAAGCCTTGAAGCGAGCTTCCACATCCTCGGTGAAGGCAATGGAAGTGTCGCCTTCGATAGTAATTTTATTATCATCATAGAGATAAATCAATTTACCCAAGCCCAGAGTGCCGGCCAAAGAAGCAGCTTCACAGGAAACGCCCTCCATCAAATCGCCGTCAGAGGTCAAGCCATAGGTATAGTGATTAATAACAGGAAAATCAGGTTTATTATAGGTGCCGGCCAACATAGCCTCAGCAATAGCGAAACCCACGCCCATGGCAAAGCCATGACCCAAAGGACCGGTGGACACATCAACACCAGGAGTAAGGCCGTATTCGGGATGACCAGGCGTTTTGCTGCCCCATTGGCGGAAATTCTTCAGCTCCTCCAAGGACAGGTCATAGCCAGCCAAATGTAGCATAGCATACAAAAGAGCACTACCATGACCGGGGGACAGAATAAAGCGGTCGCGGTTAAACCAGTTGGGGTTGGCGGGATTGTAGCTCATATAACGATCCCAAATAGTATACATTAAGGGAGCGGTGCCCAAAGGGAAGCCCGGATGGCCGGATTTTGCCTTCTCCACCTGGTCCGCAGCCAAAAAGCGCAGAGTATTAACACAAGCCTGATCAATTTTTTGCATTGAAACAACCTCCATATTCATGAAAAATGCCTAATGCTATTATAGCATGTTTTGATATCTTGTACACTATTTATTTTGTACATAACTAAAAAATGCCGGAGACTTCTCAGAAGCCCCGGCATTTTCAGCCTATTACAGTCTATGCTTAGTTC
>CAMFZA010000234.1 GCA_946002345.1 uncultured Phascolarctobacterium sp.
GGTGGGCCATGTTTATTCCGATTGCCGCGTTTATATTATTGTTACGGAAAAAATATATTAATGTAGAAGCTATCGGTATAGATACATTGGCCAGCAAGCTTTTAAACTTAAATGGTTATGTAACCTTCAATCAAATCAATCGACATAGCCAAGAGCTCATTATAGAGGATTTTTTGCATACTTTGGCTGATAATAAACAGCTAAATTATTTTAATGAGCTTTTGGAAAAACCTGGATTTGTTAAGGCTATGACTTCTTTGGTAGGGCAACTTTCACGAAGCGGCTCTACCAAGGAAGAGATTTTACATGTTTTAAGTGCTTGGGGTAGAAGTGGGAACTTGGGTCAAAAGGATGTGGAGGTTGCTCTTCTCTATAAATTCTATCGTCAGTATTTAAAGAATAAGCAATGGTTCGACCTTGAGGGTAAATATCGTTTAGCATTATTGGTGCTGCAGGACGCAAAGGTAAAGCTGCCTTGGCAGCGGCTGTATTTTTGTGATTTTTATAGCTTTGATTCATTGCAGCTGCAGCTTATTAAAGCCTTAAGCAAACACTGTAGGGTACAGATTGGCTTGTGCTATGAAAAAAATCTTGAGAATACGGAACGATGTAAGCTTTTTGAGGCAACTCGCACTACATTCATGGAACTAGAATCCCTGTGCCTTGAGGAAGGTGTTGAGCTTTACGAACCTGAAAGTAAACTCTCCTCTGGTTGTGCTCATTTAGTTACTAATTTTGGCCTGCAATGCACACCTTGCCCTCAAAGTGATGCTGTGCAGCTATATTGCTTTACACAGCAGGAGCAAGAGCTGCGCTTTGTTCTGACTAGAGTGAAGGAGCTGTTGCGCCAAGGCGTGGAGCCAGCCCAAATATTACTTACGGTGCGAGATTTAAGCCAATTTACAGGGCTACGCCTGGTAGCTGATGAATATGGTGTGCCTATTAATTTACCCCAGACCAGTAGTCTAGCTGTGCAGCCCTTGACCGAGCTGCTGTTACTCTTATTAGCTGCTGCAGCAGATAATCATGATGGTGCAGAGGCCTATATTAGATTGTTGACTGCACCCTTAGGAAGAATTTTGTTACACATAGATGGTGAGGCAATTAATAAATTTAGACAAGATAATTATTTCAAAACCCGTAGTAGTGTGCAGCAAAAATTACAGGGCGCTGGCTTGATTGATGAAACAGTACTGCTTATCGATACTTTTTTACAACAACTGCCTGCCCAAGCAGCTATTGCGACCTATGGTCAGCAAATGCTGCAGCTTTTAGAGGAGCTGCAGTTAGCGAAGAATTTGGGCTCCTTGTATCAGGAAGGTCGTCTTGAATTGGCCGCCATGAGTATTGTTTTACAAAGCTGTAGATTGCTTAAACAGGTAATCCAGCAGCTGATTGACGATTATAGAAACTGTGGTCAGGCAGAGCTTTTGGTTTCCTTGGGCAAATGGCAACAAATTTTGACGGATGCTATGCAGGGAGTGAATGTTATTTTAAAGCCAGGGCGTCAAGATGGCGTCTTAATCACAGAGGTAATGAATATTCAGGGACTTACTTTTGATTACGTCTTTGTACTTGGCTTACGGGAAGGAGTATTTCCCAGAGTTAACAACGAAAACTGGATTTATAACGATAAAGAGCGCAAGGAACTGCAAGGTGTTGGTTTAGAGCTGCCCAATACGTCCCTAGCCTATGCTGAGGATGCGGGCTTTTTTGCTGCTGCCCTCGGTTGTGCTCGCAAACAATTGGTACTAAGCTATTTTAAGGACAATCAGGCAGGTGCTTCGGCTTACATTAGTGCTGTACAAAAGATGTTTATCGATGCCAAGCCCCATAAAGACAGTGGGGGCGAGGAGGAAGAGCAGGAGCAGCAGGTAATAGTAAATCCGGAAAAGCTCTGTGCTTCTCCGGAAGAATTATCCCAAATCCTGCATGGTTTGGAGAGTGGGTGGCTAAAGAATTATTTGGGTGATGTTACAGTGGCGGCTGCTCAAGCAGATTGCAAGCGTCAACAAGATATGCATTATAATGGTGTATTGACTGATGTTACTTTACAAAAGGAGGTAACAAAGCAAGTAGGCACTAGCTTCAATGCCAGCGCTCTAGAGCTTTATGCTGCATGTCCCTTTCAATATTTCTGTACTTTATTAACAGCTTAATCCAGCCGTTTAGGGCGATTTTCTTCATCAGGTATTGGCAAGCTTTACAGGCAAGCACCTGCACTCCAAGATTAGCCAACTGCCACTGGAAGATTTAGAGCAGGAATTGACGACTGTTTTTACAGAGGTGGCACAGGACGCTTTGGAGAAGGGTAAGATTGTCAACAACCTGCTGTGGCAGGCGGAAGCACCGCGTTTACTCAACATGCTCAAGCGGTGGCTACGCTACGAATATAAGGACCAAGAGTGCTGGAGCTTTACTCCCTGTGCTGTGGAATGGGACTTTAGTTCGAAAAATGGTAAGCCCCTGCATTTGCGCTTATCCGACGGCAAAAGAGTGAGCTTAAATGGTCGCGTAGATAGAATTGACAGTGATGGACAGCGTGTTTTTATCACGGATTATAAACGAAGTCATGCTCCCGGTGGCAAGGATTTAGCAGCTGGCTTCGATGTACAGATGCCGCTTTATATACTTGCTGTGGCAGGATTATACAGATTATACAATGGAGCTAGTGGAGTTGCCGGAGGAGCTTATTTTGTCCTTAAGGACGGTGAGCGCAAGAGTTTTTTGCTGGAGCAGGTAGATAACAAAAATATTACTGATAATAAAAAGTATACGAAGGAGATTAGCCAAGGCTGGGACAGCTTCCAGAGCTTTGCCCAAAAGCTAATCGCTAGCTATATTGAAAACATCTATGCCGGTAAATTTGCTGTAGCACCAAAAAAGAGCTGTAGTGAATATTGCCAGCTTAAAGATATCTGTCGTTTAGAAC
>CAMFZA010000235.1 GCA_946002345.1 uncultured Phascolarctobacterium sp.
CCCTCTCACTAAGCATATCAGCCTTAATTTCAAAATGGAAGGTGGCATCAGTTTTAGCGGCTGCCAAATGCCGCATCATGGGCAGGAAATACTGCTCATCCAGATTATAGGTTCTATCCACAAATTTTACCAAAGGAGCTCCTGCAGCAATAAAACGATCTAAATCTGCCAACACCATGTCTAAGGGACGCTTCCTCACATTATGGGAAATACCACTCAAGCAATAAGCACACCTAAAAGGACAGCCTCTCGTTGCTTCATAATAGACGATTTTATGCTCTGCCAGAACCTGCTCCAAATCTGGATAGGGAAAAGGCAAAATGCTTAAATCTTCAATTACAGTGGTACCTCCGTTCAAACGTACCTCATCACCTACCTTATATGCAATATGAGTAGGAATGGGCTCATGATTCTCTAGACTGTACAAAAGCTCACTAAAGCAGATTTCTCCCTCTCCCTGCGCAATATAATCAATGGCAGGCTGCTCTGCAAAGATACGCTCTGCGTCAAAAGCCACCTCCGGTCCACCTACAACAATTATAGCCTTGGGACGTAGCTTGCGGAGCATGGCAATGAGCCGCATCACAAAGGGTTTGTTCCAAATATGCACCGAAAAGCCATGGACCTCCGCTCTTGCAGCCATTATTTTCTCCAGTACATCTAAAATATTGGAGTTAATAGTTTCTTCAAGCAGCTGTACCTGATGTCCCTTTTGCTTAGCATATTCTCCCACATAACGCAGCCCCAAGCCTGTATGAATATATTTACTATTGATTGCTGTTAAAAGTACTTGCATTTTCTTGCCTCTATTTCACCATGTATACATTTTTAAGCTCTTAAAAGCTCTCTCAACTATGCTATAATAATATAGTATGCTAAAGTTTTTTGCAAGGAGTTGAACCTAATGACAGAAAAAAATAACCAGATTCCCCCTCATGGCAGCAATGTTTGCCGTGCTGACATTCCTGCTGCATGTAAATGGCAGGTACAGGATATATATGCTGATGAGACGACCTGGCAGGAGGCTTGCCAAAGCTTTAAGGACCAGCTGGCAGTTTTAAAAGCCATGCAAGGAAAGATTACTACAGCCAGAGCGCTGTATGAGGCTCTGCATCTGCAGGACCAGTTGGCCCAGCTGATAGATAAAATCTATGCTTATGCTCGTTTACAGCAGGATGCTGATAATACGGACCAGCATCTCCAGTCCTTATCAGGTGAAGCCGAAGGCTTGGCTGCGGAATTCACCAATGCCAATAGCTTCATCGAGCCCGAGATGCTTTCCTTAGGGAGCCAGAAGGTTCATGAGTTTGTAGACGCAGAGCCTCTTTTGGCTGAATATAAATTCTACATCGAAAACCTGATGCGTTTAAACGAGCACGTGTTAAGTTCAAATAAGGAAGCCATATTTGCCCAAAGCCATCTGGCAACCTGCTCTGCTGCCAATACTTTCCGAGCCTTAGTCAGTGCCGATATGGAATTCCCACCTATCACTGACGGCGAAGGCAAGCCCGCCATTGTCAGCGAGGGCAATTATATTCTGAATATGTCCTCCAGTGACAGAACCCTGCGCAAGAATTCCTTTCAGGGTCTTATGGGTACCTATCACAAGTTCCGTAACACCCTAGCCACCACCTTAACAGGTAGTGCCCGTACTGCCTTTTATTATGCCAAGGTCCATAATTATAAGGATACTTTGGAATCCTGCTTAGCTCAGGATAACATCCCCACCAGTCTCTATGATGGGCTAATCCAAACTGTACACGACAACTTGGCTCCCCTGCACGAATATATGCAGCTGAAAAAGGATATCTTGGGCTATGATGAACTCCATCCCTATGATATTTATGTGCCCCTCTCCACGGCTGCAGACAGCTTCTCCTGCACCTTCCCGGAGGCCTGTGTCAAAGTGGAAGCAGCACTGGCTCCCTTAGGTGAGGATTACATTGCCACCTTACATAAGGGCCTAACCAGTGGCTGGATCGATGTTTACGAAAACAAGGGGAAGCGCTCCGGAGCTTATTCCTGGGGTGTATACGGCGTGCATCCCTTTGTGCTTTTAAATTACCAAGAGCGCTATAGCAGCATCTCCACCATTGCCCACGAAATGGGCCATGCGTTACACAGCTACTACAGCTCTCAAAACCAAAGCTATGTGAACTCTGAATATACCATTTTCTGTGCCGAGGTAGCCTCTACTACTAACGAAAATTTACTTTTAGAATATACCCTGGCCCAAGCTACAGATGCACAAAAGGTGTACTTGTTAAATCAATTTCTAGAACAAGTACGCACCACTGTGTACCGCCAAGTACAGTTTGCTGAGTTTGAAAAGTTTATTCATAACGAAATCACCGAAGGTCGCAGTCTTCAAGCAGAAAAGCTGGAAAACTACTGGCTAGAAAGCAACAAGGCCTATTATGGTCCTGCCCTCACCGTTGACAAGGAGCTTGCCAGTGAATGGTCCCGTATCCCCCATTTCTATACGCCCTTCTACGTTTATAAATATGCTACTGGCTACAGTGCAGCCACTGCCTTTGCCAGTGCCATCTTAAGTGGCCAGCCTGACGCAGTGACCAAGTACTTGGGCTTCCTCAAGGCCGGTGGCAGTGATTATTCCTTGAATATTCTTAAGCAAGCCGGTGTAGATCTAAACACCCCCCAGCCTGTTACAGTTACCCTGCAAAAATTTGCAGCAAAGCTGCAGGAGCTAAAGGCATTGCTGGGAAAATAAGCTTATATATAAAAAAGCCTCACTCTTTTCCACCTATGAGAGTGAGGCTTCACCATTATAAATGAGTAAATTATGCTTATGATACCATAAAAATAACCGCTTGTAGAACCAATCTACAAGCGGTTTTTCGTCTTGGTGATCCAGGAGGGATTCGAACCCCCGACCCACGGCTTAGAAGGCCGTTGCTCTATCCAACTG
>CAMFZA010000236.1 GCA_946002345.1 uncultured Phascolarctobacterium sp.
CCTTAGAGCCCACCTTTACCTGTAAATCTATACTTTCCTTAGCTAGTAAATCTGCAATTTTCATTTATCTTATTACCCCTTTCCTCTACACTTCAAGGCAATTCGCCTAAGAGCTTTTCTACATCCTCTTTGCTGGCCAGCCATTCCTGAAAGGCCGAAGCACTGCCTGCACAAATACCCCAACGCAGGGCCTGTTCATAATCCTCAGTGGCTACATAGCCTGCCAAAAAGCCTGCCACCATGCTATCACCGGCGCCCACGGAATTAACCAGCTTTCCCTTGGGTGAAGAACTAATGCGTACCACGCCCTTTTCATCCAGCAGAATAGCTCCCTCACTACCCCGGGAAACTAAAATATTACGGGCGCCCTGCTCCTGCAATTTATGGGCACAGTACAGAATTTCTGCTTCCGTTTCCAAGGGCGGCAAACCAAATAAATCACCTAACTCTTCATGATTGGGTTTAATTAAAAAAGGATGATACTTTAAAACCCTTAGCAGCAGCTCACCGGTAGCATCTACCACTACCTTAATATCCCTATCTGCGACGATCTGCATAATTTGCTCATATACATCCTTGGGTAATGTTGCAGGAATGCTACCGGATAAATCCAAGATATCCCCTGCCTGCAACTGTTCTAGCTGCTCCAAGAGCAGCTTTAGCTCCTGCTGCCCAATATGGGGTCCCTGGCCATTAATGGCAGTTTCCTTCACACCGGCAATCTTTACATTAATGCGGGTATAACCCTCTGGAATATCAATAAAATCATAGGCCACTCCTGTAGCTGCCAAAAGCCTTTTCAGCTCCTGTCCACTAAAGCCAGCCGTAAAGCCTAAGGCCTTGGACTTAACTCCTAAGTTTTGTAAAACCAGGGAGACATTTACACCCTTGCCACCTGGGTAGATTTTTTCTTCCGCCGTCCTATTGATGGCTCCTGGAGTAAATCCCGGCACCTGCACCACATAATCCAAGGATGGATTAAAGGTTATGGTATAAATCATACCTCAATTACCTCCGTATGCTGTTTATAATTTTTTAAGCGAACATTGCCCTTAGTAGTGATGATTTTAGCCTTGCCCAGCTCTCCAAAGGAAACATTGGACAGAGTATCAAATTTACTATTGTCTGCCAAAACATAGCACTGACGGCAATGTTCCATAGCAGCCCTTTTATTAGCTGCCTCCTCCAAATCCGGTGTGGTAAAGCCTTCTGCCACGGTAATACCATTAGTGCCGAAAAAGCCCCTGGTAAAATGGTACCGGGCCAAGGAGGACACCGCTTCCATACCAATAACTGCATCCGTGGAAGCTTTAACTCTACCTGCTAACAGCATGGTTTTAAAGCCGCGGGCCGCTAGCTTTTGGGCCAGAGTAATACCATTAGTTACGTAAAAGGCTGTATTTTCCTCCAAGTATTCTGCCATCTGCTCCGTAGTAGAACCGGCATCCAAGAACACAAAATCATTGGGATGTACCAAAGTGGCAGCGTAAGCTGCGATTGCTCGCTTTTCCTCAATATTGCGGCTATATTTTTCATTCTTATTTCGTTCATGCGCATCGGACATAAGCACAGCAGCTGTGGCGCCACCATGTACCTTACGAATCCGGCCCAGCTTATCCAGTTGGTTCAAATCCCTGCGAATAGTGGATTCAGAAATACCAATGGCCTGTGCCAACTCCAGCACGGTTACAGTCCCCTCTTGGTTTACTATTTTGACAATTTTTGCGAAACGTTCTTCTGTTAGCATAATATTTCTCCTTTGCCAATATCATATACCCAGAATTGCGCAAAGTCAATCATTTTTGAGCAAATTCATGCAGATATTTTTCTTTTTTACGCAAAATCACGCGTCATGCTTTTTCTTGGGAAATTCTCCTTAGTAAATTTGATATTTAACATCTCATATGATAGGATATAAGCAGCTAAAAAAACATATCCATGGAAGGAAGGTATTCTTATGAAGTGTAAATGCGCGACCTGTCCAACCCATGCCTGCTATACCAAAGGCGTGAACTGCACCGGCGTCCCCCACACTGAGGTTAAGGCTGCTTATACCGAGGAAGAGCTAAAGCTAATGCAGGCTGCAGCCTATGTGGAGGGCACCTTTTATAGTAATATTTGCCGCTTGCAGGAAACGGCTGAATTTGCCAAGGCTATGGGTTATAAAAAGCTAGGCATGGCCTTCTGTATTGGTCTGAATGCGGAGGCACGCTATATAGCCAAATATTTTGAGCAGCAGGGCTTCGAGTTTTATAGCGTATGCTGCAAAAACTGCAGCTTTCCTAAAAAAGAACTGTGTCTGAAGGAAGTCAAGCCGGATCTGGTTCATGTAGCCATGTGTTACCCCAATTTACAAGCTAGTTTTCTGGCCGATCAGGGTGTGGAGCTCTTTATTTCCTGCGGCCTGTGTGTAGGTCATGATGCTATTTTTAATATGAACTGCCCCGGTCCCGTAACTAATCTGGTGGTAAAGGACAGATTGTTAGGACACAACCCCTTGGCTGCCATCTATTCCCGTTATTGGAAGCGCAAGCTAGGCATTATGGAAGAGGGAGAAGTATAAACCTATTCATCGGCTTAAGCTAAATATATGCAAATTAAAACCGCTTACTGACTCTTTTGCTCGTCAGTAAGCGGTTTTATCATGCTTGTTTACTTGTGCTGGGCAGCTTTTCTTTTTCTACGCCGCCTTTAGCGCACTAAGTAATACTTTCCCTTATTTTCCTTTTAGTTGTTTACCTGAATTATTTCTTTTTCAGGAAGGACATCATGCTGGATTTCAGCCAGAACCTGTTTCATAGCAGCTTTGGTTTCAGCAGTGATGATGCGCGGACCGGTTACATAGTCGCCATATTCAGCGGTATCGGAGATGGAATGACGCATTTTAGCCATGCCGCCTTCATACATCA
>CAMFZA010000237.1 GCA_946002345.1 uncultured Phascolarctobacterium sp.
TGTGCGCTACATTAATTGAGCCATAATCGTCCCACCTTGGTGGTGGCCCTCAGGCTGGCCACCATTCGCCATGTGGATAGGATTATCGTCCTCAGCCGCACGGGCATTTTGGAGCAGGGCTCCCACGAAGAGCTTATGGCTAAAAAGGGCGAATACTACAAGCTATATATGGCACAAATGGAGTAAAAGCAACAGTATGCTAGAGGAGTGCTTCCCCTTTATGAAGGGGGACCACGAGGCTGTGGAGGAGTTTATAATATGCACTTAGATAAAAGATTACAAGCGGTGGCGAGCCTTGTGCCCAAGGGTGCAAGCTTCGCCGATATAGGCACGGACCACGCCTACCTGCCGGTATGGCTGTGGGAAAATGGCGTCATCTCCGCCGCGGTCGCCGGGGATATTGCCGCTGGCCCTTGCCAGGCAGCACGGACTACGGTGGCTATGTACGGCGCAGCCAAGGCCATCACCGTCCGCCAGGGCAGCGGCCTGGAGGTGCTTAGCCCCGGCGAAGCCCACTGCATTGCCATCTGTGGCATGGGCGGCAGCACCATTATCAGCATTTTGGAGGAGCAACCGGAGGTGGCAAAGGCGGCGAAGCGGCTTGTGCTGCAGCCCATGGCCGGTGCGCCCACTTTGCGCCGTTGGCTCGTCCAACATGGCTGGCGCCTGGTGGACGAAGATTTGGTGGATGACCCGCCCCATTTTTACGAAATCATCTGTGCGGAGCCCTTGGGTGGGGCTGCTGGTGCAGTCTCTAGCTATAGCGAAGCAGAATATTTGTTAGGGCCGGTGCTGCTGCGTCAGGGCCATCCCTTGCTGGCTAAGCATATTGCACGACAGGAGCACGCCTTGCAGGAGCTGCTGGGGCATATGGCTCGCAGCGAGCGCGCTAAAGCCAGCGCAAAATACGCGCAAACCCAGCACCTGCTGGAGGCAGTGCGCCAGCTAAAGGGGAAATACTAGCCTGCCAAGGCATATTTTATGGAGATATGCGTGGGGGTAAATAGCAAGAAAATCTAAGCCGGAGGTATTAGCTCATGACTAAAACAGTTACTGTTAATGATATCGTGCTCTTATTACAGGAAGTAGCACCGCCCCAGCTGGCTGAGGAGTGGGATAATGTGGGCCTCATGCTGGGCCGTGGAAATAAGCCCGTGCATAAAATTTTGCTGGCACTGGACATGACGGCAGAAACTGTGGCTCAGGCTATCGACTGCAAGGCCGACCTGTTGGTGACCCATCATCCAGCCATTTTTAAACGTCTCCCCAGTCTGACGGATGGGAGCTGGCAGCAGGAGCTGCTTTTGCAGCTGGCCGAGCATGGCATTGCGGTTTATAGTGCGCACACTAATTTGGATGCGGTGGCCGGGGGCGTCAACGATTGCTTAGCACGGCATTTAGGACTTGAGGATGCGGATGTGCTGGACAATACCCAGGGCTTGGTACGAATAGGCAGATTGCCCAAGCCATGCTCCTTAAATGATTTTGCCGAGCATGTGAAAAAGGTACTGCATGCAGATTATGTGGTAATTGGGGATGCTAAACGAATGGTGCACAAGGTGGCCCTATGCGGGGGCGCAGGCAGCGATTTTATCGATGCTGCACTTGCCAATAACGTGGATACCTTTGTGACCGGGGATGTGAAATACCACGAGGCCCAAAGGGCTGTTTTTAGCGGTATGAATCTTCTTGATGCTGGTCATCAATGCACTGAATGGCCGGTTTTAGATGATTTGGCAGACAGATTATCCCTGCGTTTTACAGATAAGAATTGGAACGTTATTCTCAAGGTGGCTAAGGAGACTTTGCTTTTGAAGCATCTCTAAGCTCTTGGGAGAGAAGTTCCTTAAATAAATAGAAAAATAGTTTGTTTAGATTAGAAGGTGAAAAGAATGCTTAATGATTTGAAGGCTGGTCAAAAAATGTGCCAAGCGGCCTTGGTGCGTGTGCAAAAGGTGGGCACCTCCTCTAATGGGGGTGTGTTTGCCCGGGGCATGCTGGAGGACAATGGTGGACACTTGGCCTTTATTTGCTTTGACGCGGTGCTGGTAGAAAAAATGCGCAATTTGGAGGGACCCACGGCCTATATGGTGGGTGGCGATGTGGATATCAATAAATTCGCCAATGACATGTCCCTGCAGCTCATTATCAAGCGTTTGGAGGAGCTGGTGCCCGGGGATGACATCAGTAATCTGGTGCCCCATGGTGATTTTGATGTGGAGGCTTACAAAAATAAGCTGGCCAATTATATCAAGGCTGTGCGCACGCCTACCTTGCGCAAGCTGTTGGAAACAATTTTTAGCGGCAATACCTATGATGCCTTTGTACACAATCCGGCAGGTATGAAGCTGCATCATGCCTATATCGGTGGCCTGCTGCAGCATTCTGTGGATGTAACAGAGCTGGCTGTGGCCATGGCAGACCGCATTGAGAATGTGGACAAGGACTTGGTTATTGCTGGTGCTCTTTTACATGATATTGGCAAAATCAAGGAGATTTCTGCTGAGATTGGCTTTCCCTATACTAATGCTGGTCGCTTTATGGGTCACATTGCTATGACTAGCCTGATGGTGCAGGAGGCGGCCTTGAAGCTGAATATGCCTGCCCAACGGCTGGAGCAGCTGCAGCATATCCTCTTGAGTCATCACGGGGAAAATGAAAAGGGCTCCCCGGTAGCCTGCGCTACTCGTGAAGCCTTTATTGTGCATTATGCTGACGAAATCAATGCTGTCATGAATCAGTTTGAACAGCGGGAGGGCAAGGGTGCCTGGGAATTCAACCGCATGCTGGGACGAAATATTTTGAAGGAAAAGCTTTAAGGTATATTTTATTTGAAAAAGGCTCTGTCACAACAAATGGTTGATTTTTGACGAGAAATAGCGTATAATAATA
>CAMFZA010000238.1 GCA_946002345.1 uncultured Phascolarctobacterium sp.
TGGATAACACGCTATCAATATCTAGAGCCTCATCCAGCACCAGCAAATCTGCATCTGCCCCAACAGCAACACAGCCCTTTATGCCAGCCTTTCCCAGCATTTCAGCCGGAGTGGATGTCAAAAGCTTAATAGCTTCTTCTAGAGCCAAGCCTCTGCGAACCAGACTCTTGATAGTCAAATGCAAGTATTTGGGAGAGCAATAGGTCAGGCCAATGCATTCACCCTGTGCATTAAACTTAGGTTGAGAACCAAAAGCATCGCTGCTCATAGTCAAATGATCAGTGCTCATACCTTCCCAACTAAGGATTTCCATAATTTTCTCTGCCCCAAGCTCCATATCTTCATCGGTGCTGCCAGCAGTCATATCAAAATAACCACCTCTACGCACCAGCTTAGCTCCCTCTTCCATCAAATCATGGGTACGCAGCATATGAGTCGGCAAGAAGTTCTTTGCCGGAATATCCGAATGATCTAAAGCATAGAAAAGCGGATCTAGCTTGCCGACACCGGAGCCCATATGCATGGTTACTAAGCCGGCAACATTTGCCAGCATACCACCACGACGAGTTGCCGAACCAATAGCAATAAGCTCTTCCCCTTGAGGATTAGAGCTGCGATGGTCGGATACAGCGATTTTAGTACCAATAATCGGCGGCACCATCATAATATCCTTTTCCACGGAGCCAGTAATGGTAGGAGAAGGCATGCCGTAAGCACCGGTTAAGCAATAAGCTGTAATGCCCTCTTCAGTCAAAGCACGTGCCTTAGCAACCAAATTTTCAACGCTTCTGGTCACACCATCGGTGCCCAAAAGGCCCAACACAGTGGTAATACCACAGCTGGTAATCTGGCTCAGCATTGCCTCCGGCACACGGGAAGCAGGACCCTGCTCCCCACCGCCACCAGTAATATGCATATGCATATCAATATAGCCGGGAAGCAGCTTTTTCCCAGTCAAATCAAATATTTCTACTTCCGGCAAACCCTCGTAGCCTGTAATCTCGTCTTCAATACGGACCACCTTATCGGCAATAACAAGGACATCTTTTTTACCTAAATACGCAGGTGCGTACACTTCAGCGTTTTTTAATAATTTAATCAAATCTATCACTTTACCTTTCAAATGTGCCCTTCACCAAGACTTGTCCAGCCTGTACCATAACCTTACCCTTGGCAACCACAGAATCTACTGCATAATCATCAGTGTAAATGATGAAATCTGCATCACTGTCCACACGCAAACAACCCTTTTGCGGATACAGCCCGTTAGCCTGGGCCGGATTAGTACTTACAACCCTTGTTACAATCTCAAGGGGCACTCCCAGCAAAATAGATGCCTGTACCTCATCATGGAAGGAGTCAGGAGCCACAGCCAACTGCTTTTGACTACCATCCGGCAAAGTTACGCTCATGCAGCCATTGGCATCAGAGCTCATGGTCACCCTGTCCATGGGAATCTTTTCTTCGTACAGCTCTTTAATAGCATCACTAGGCTTTACACAGGCAGGAAAACCATCCTGTTCTCGAATGCCTGAAGTGATATCAATATACCCTCCCAGCTTAGCAAACTCCTTGGCTTGCGCAAAAAGATGAAAGGCTCTATTCACATGGGTAGGAATAAAATGCTTAGCAGGAATTTCTGTTTCGCGAACAATATCAAACAAAACGTCAATACCTCGCTCGCCCACACCCATATGGAATTGTACCACACCTGCTTTGCCTGAAAGCATGCCACCAAGACGACTTTGCGTCAAGATTTTCTCTAATTCCGCTCTGGTAGGCTGGGAACTACGGTGATCTGAAAGAGCAATCTCGCCAACGCCTAAGCACTCGTTAATAAGGATAATATCCCTGCGTACGTCCCCGGTCATATTATGCACCGGGATTTCGTAGGAGCCCGTCAGCATATAAGCGCTAATACCATCATGAGTCAGCCCCCTAGCCTTAGCCAGCAAGCTTTCATTATGTCTGCTGGTTCCATCCGTACCTAAAACGCCCACCACTGTAGTAATGCCAACTCGTGTAAGCTCGCTGAGAAAAATTTCCGGCGTTCTGCTATATGGCCCTGATTCACCGCCACATCCAATAATATGTACGTGCTGATCCACATAACCAGGAACAACCTTGCCCCCATGAGCATCTAGAACCTGACAAGATAAGCCTTCGGGTTGTTCAATATGCTCACCGATACGTACTATCTTGTCATTAACAATTAATAGATCAACCAGTCCCAAATGCTCCGGAGCATAAACATCTGCATTTTTTAATAGCAGACAGCTCATTTATTCTCATCCTCCAGCTTAGCAATACCAATGCCGGTATAGCCATAGAACATAGCAATAATAAAGCCGGTGTAGCACAAAATTGCCCAAGGAGCATAATCCAAGGTTTCAATACCAGTGCAAGCGGTCATATACGCACCTGCAGCAGACCAGGGAACCAAGGGAACGAATACGGTACCCGCATCCTCCAAAGTACGGGACAGATTCTTCGCAGCTAAGCCCCTTGCTTTATATGCATCACGGAACATTTCACCAGGAATCAAAATGGACAGATAGGAGTTACCGGTGCACAGGCCCATGGTCATGCAGGAGGCAACAGTGGACGCAACCAAATCACCAGTGGTCTTAGCAAAGCCCAAAATCTTTTGCAGCACTACTTCAAGGCAGCCAGCACGGCTCATAATACCTGCAAAGCAGAAAGCGCAGAAAACCAAAAGAGTAGTACCCATAATCTCTGCCATGCCACCGCGATTTAAAAGCTTTACGATTTGAGGAGCTGCGGTAGCCGCATCAAAGCCAGGACGCACAATCATGGCAACCTTAAAGCCCTTTACGGTAGCAACCAGCAGGCTCTTCAAGGTAATGTTTTGGAAAATCAAGG
>CAMFZA010000239.1 GCA_946002345.1 uncultured Phascolarctobacterium sp.
ATAGCACACGGAATTGGATTGGGTATATTTCAAAACGATGAGGGAAATCAGCAAATCACGAGCGGCAGCCTCAGGAATTTCCTTGTTCACAGTGGGACGATTTACCAACAAATCAGTGGTAATTTTTGCCTCATTGCGGTCCTGCTCAAAGGTAATGCCAAAAACCTGCTTGCTTTCAGTCAGCTCCGGTACATAGTCAGGGTCAATTTGGATAATGTTATAGGTACCCTTGCGCTTGGTTTTCAGCACAGCCAAGGCCTCCTCGGTGTAGCCGGGAGCGATAACGCCATCAGAAACCTCACGGTGCAGCATCTTGGCAGTTTGCACATCGCAGATATCGGACAGAGCTACAAAATCGCCATAGGAGCTCATGCGGTCAGCGCCACGAGCACGTGCATAGGCATTGGCCAGCGGGGACAGCTCCAGATCATCCACATAATAAATCTTTTTCAGAGTGTCGCTCATGGGCAGACCCACAGCAGCACCAGCGGGGCTAACATGCTTAAAGGAAGCGGCTGCAGGCAGGCCAGTAGCCTCCTTCAACTCCTTTACCAGCTGCCAGCTGTTGAAGGCATCCAAAAAGTTAATATAGCCAGGGCGGCCATTGAGCACCTTAATGGGTAGCTCGGCGCCATTAGCCATGTAAATTCTTGCTTTGGCTTGGTTGGGATTGCAACCATATTTCAATGCTAATTCATTCATCATTTTTCCTCCCTTAAAATAACATGGTCGGTACAAAAAGAAAAACCGACACACTGATGCATCTACATGCCCAGACGGTCGGCTTCACCGGTCATACTCCCCTGTGGTGACCCACTTCCGTCAGTTATATGACCTACTACTAAAATTATAAAAGCTTACGCAATTTTTGTCAATATCTTTACACTCCCGTGCCATCAAAGCAAGGGATAAAATCTTCGCAGGCCGCTTCGCCCTCCTGGACAAAGCCATCCTCAATGGTGCTAGCCATAAGATAGGCCTCCACCTCGGCATATTCTTCATCGGTAACCTTGCGATTGATTTCCGGGAACTCCGCCGCACGACCGCAGGGTACATACTGATGCATCAGGCTGAACATCACCTGACCGGGCTTAAAGGTGTTAGCCACCCAGTCGATAACACGCTTGGAATTATCCAGCATGCCCGGCAAGATTAAGTGGCGAATAACCACACCCTTTTTGAGTAAGCCATTTTCATCCAGCTCGTAATCCCCCACCTGGCGATACATCTCCTTGATGGCATCGGTAGCAATGCGGAAATAATAAGGAGCATTGCTGTATTTAATAGCAGCAATATCATCGCTGTACTTCAAATCCGGCAGATAAATTTGCACCTTGCCCTTTAAACGACGCAGGGTGTCCTGAGTTTCAAAGCCACTAGTGTTGTACACAACTGGCACAGGCAGAGGCTTTGCCAAGCTTTTAAGAACAGCCTCGGTAAAATGGGTGGGCGTCACTAGATTAATATTATGGGCGCCCTTGTCTATGAGCTCCTGATAAATCTCCTGCAAACGTTCAATAGTAATCTCTTTACCAAAGCCCTTGCAGCTTATATCAAAGTTTTGGCAGAAAACACAGTGCAGGTTGCAGCCACTAAAAAAAACCGTGCCACTGCCACGGGTGCCGCTGATGCAAGGCTCCTCCCACATATGCAACCCTGCCCGAGCTACAATGGGCTGCATGCCACAGCCACAGCTGCCAAAATAGCGCTCGCCTTCAGTATCCGCCATATTTTCGGGTCTATCCACCCCACAGCGATGGGGACAGACATAGCAATAAGTCATCTTTTTCATCTCCTATTTCCACAATAGCACCTGACCAAGCCAGGCCACCACTGCGCCAATAATTAAAAAGGGTCCAAACGCAAAAAAGTCTTTGCGGCCATGTACCTTAAAAAGCAGCATTACGATAGCAGCAACGCCACCGATAATAAAGCCTACGCTGGCTGTAGTGATAATGCCGTTCACTCCCAGCCACAGCCCCAGGACAGCCATCATTTTCACATCGCCGCCGCCCAAGGCGCCGCGACCCAAAATGGCCAGGGCTGCCAGCACCACAAAGGCGCCTGCCCCGGCGGCCAAGCGCTGCCAAATGCTAAAGGGCAGCCATGGTGTGGCCACGAGCCCCACCACTAAAAGGGGCAGCAGGCTATCAGCAAAAATGAACTGAAAGCGGTAATCGATAAGCCACAAAAGCCACAGCCAGCACAGCAAAAAGCAGCTTAAGGCCTTGCTTACAATACTGGCAGGCAGGAGCAACCCCAAAAACAAAGCTAAAAATAAACCTGCCCCCAAGGCCATATTGGAACACACAGGCCCCGGCTCCAAATTATATTCAGCTAAGCTATCCCGATTGCGCTCCAAACACCACGCCATCAGGCGCTGGCATAGGGGTGTTAAAAGTAAGGCCAAAGCCAAAGGGAGAACTATTTTGATGAGCATAACATCCATCCTTTATAGCTTCACGCAGCCTGATTCATAAGCCCATTTGGCTCAAAAAATTTAAGCTGTTCAAGGGCTTATCGGTCTGAAAAAAGATAAATTTATACAAAAGTCGCTCCAGCTCCATAAGGTCCCCGCCCCGCACGCTGAAAGCGGCGGGGCTTTCGTAATCCAGCGCTGCCAGCCAGTGCCACAGCTGCCTTGTGCCCTGCCCGCAGGGCTCAAGGCCCTCGCCTGTGTACGCTGCGTGGCATTGGCTGCACAGCAGCCCGCCCGCGAGCGGACTGAACCAGGCGGCAGCTGGCAGCGCGATGGGCGCGCCGCAGCCCACCCAGTGGGCCAGTGCCGGGGCATCGCGCGAGAGCCGCAACGGCTGCGTGGGTGAGGCAGGGCCGG
>CAMFZA010000240.1 GCA_946002345.1 uncultured Phascolarctobacterium sp.
CTAAACTGCACCCTTGGCCTCACGGCGCAAATTGCGGCAAACCCCGCGGACTTCCTCTGCCTTTTTGTGCACAACCTTCACCAAATCCTTACGACGCTCTTCAGTGAGCTGGGGCAGGTTCAGACGAATGCACACGCCATCGCTGTTAGGGTTCAGGCCCAAATCGGAAGTCATAATTGCCTTCTCAATAGCCTTCAGCATATTCTTTTCCCAGGGCTGTACCACGATCATGCGGGGTTCGGGAACGGTGACGCTGGCTACTTGGTTAACGGGAGTGGGAGAGCCATAATAATCTACCATGATTTTGTCCAGCAAAGCCGGGGTAGCGCGACCTGCGCGCAGACTAGCCAAATCCACCTTTAAAGCATCAACGGATTTGTGCATTTTGCCTTCCATAGTGGTGGTGATTTCTTTTACAGTTGCCATTATTTTTTACCTCCTACCAGGGTACCAATGTCCTCGCCCAAAGCGGCGCGCAGAATATTGCCCGGTTCATCAATATTAAATACTACAATGGGGATACTATTATCCATGCACAGGCTGTTGGCAGTAGAATCCATAACGCTGAGCTTACGCTGAATAACCTCGATATAATCCAGCTTATCAAACTTCTTAGCATCGGGATTCTTGGCCGGGTCGCTGTCATAAACACCATCCACGCCCTTTTTAGCCATCAAAATAGCGTCGGCTTCGATTTCAGCAGCACGCAAAGCAGCGGTGGTATCGGTGGAGAAGTAAGGGTTGCCAGTACCTGCTGCAAAAATCACTACGCGCTCCTTTTCCATATGGCGGATCGCACGACGACGGATATAGGGCTCGGCAATTTGGCGCATTTCAATAGCGCTTTGCACGCGAGTGGGAACACCCAAATTTTCCAAAGCATCGGACAAGGCCAAGGAGTTAATCACGGTAGCCAGCATACCCATATAGTCAGCGGTTGCTCTATCCATACCCTTGTTATAGCCGGACAGGCCGCGCCAGATATTACCGCCACCATTAACTACAGCTACCTCGACACCATGCTCTACAACTTCTTTAATCTGCTTAGCCAGAGAATACACAACGGTGGGGTCAATGCCAAAGCCCTTTTCACCTGCCATAGCCTCGCCACTCAGCTTTAAAACGACGCGCTTGTATTTCTTTTCTTCAGTCACTTTTACGACCTCCCTATGCACAGACTTAATCTTGATTTCTATTCAACAATTATACCATTTTTTCCTGCTTTATTCTACACTATTTGCGGCACAAATTTCAAGATACTGTGAAACTAACTGCACAGAGCAATCTGGTCTTGTAAAATAATCAGAACTTGGCCATATCAATAGTGCCAAATAGCCTTATAATAATGCTAACTAGTTGATTTTACTTAGATTTTACAAAAAGAGGGGATTGGAATTATGGAAAAAACCTTAACACAAAAGAAAACTAATGCTACCTATGCTATTTGCGTAACCGCCCTATTTATGGCCTTAAACATTTTGATGAGCTCCTTTGGCGTGCCCGTACCCGGCGGACGCTGCTATTTAAACGACGTCATTATCTGTACAGCGGCTATCCTTTTGGATGACCCCAAAGCAGCCTTCCTTGTTGGTGGTGTAGGTGCCTTTTTAGGCGATTTGTTCTTCTATCCCACGCCCATGTTTGTATCCTTGGCCACCCATGGCCTGCAAGCCGTTGTAATCTGCTTTGTTGCTCACAAAGCAGCCCATAAAGATGTTACCTTTAAAAATGCCGCTTGGGGCGTTTTTTTAGGCGCCATTATCATGGTTGTGGGCTATTCCTTAGGTCGTGCCTTTATTTATAGCACTCCCTATTATGCCTACATCAAGCTGCCCTACCAAATCCTCCAAGCAGCGGTTGGCGCCGTAGGCGGTCTGCTGCTCTGCTTCAAGGGTGGTCTTTTAGATGCCTTCAAAAAAATGCAAAAATAACGTGCATAAAATAAGCCGTGAAGCCTACCATAAGGGCTCACGGCTTTTTTGTACTTAAAACCCCTCCGTCAGTCGCATTTACTATACACACAAAGCTATAGCAACTGCACGACTGCCACCTCCCCTTTAAAGAGGAGGCTTACTGCATGCGTTAGCTCTTCAGTTCATTATTAACCACGAAGAGCACCCATTGGGCAATATTGGTAGCGTGGTCCGCAATGCGCTCCACATATTTAGCAATCATTAAATAGTCCACATATTGGGGCACCAGCTGAGGATATTGTTGCATCAGACTTGTCAAATCCTGACGCATTTCACGGAAATAAGTATCTACTTCATCGTCCGTAGTCATAACCTTTTGAGCCAGCTCCACATCATTTTCACTGATTGCAGTAATGCTATCGTATACCATTTGGCGCATTACCTTAAGCATAGCCATGAAATTTTCCGGCATGGGCACAGGATCCTTTTCGGCCAAGCGCAGAGTGTATTGGCTAATATCACTGCAATGGTCGGCAATGCGCTCCATATCGCCTACCAGTTTTAGGCAGGAGGCAATCTCACGCCAGTCCGTGGCCACAGGAGTTTGGGTAAGCACCAGTTCTAGACATTGGCGCTCAATATCCACTTCACTATTATCAAAATCATCATCGCCGCCGATGATGGCTTGAGCTAAAGCCACATCCTTGTTTTCCAGGTTATCGATGACCTTGTCCAGAGCCTCCTCCAGATTAACGCCCATCACCCGCACACTGCTCAAAAGCAGCGCCATTTGCTCCGCAAATTTATTTCTTACCATAATTTGTTCTTAACTCCTTTGCAAAAATACCTACTTCTTTTACACAAGTCCAGCCTGTTAGGGCAACCAATCAACCGAATCGACCAGTAATATAAT
>CAMFZA010000241.1 GCA_946002345.1 uncultured Phascolarctobacterium sp.
ATGAATTTCGCCCTCACGGCGATCGTAAAGACAGCGCTCCTCCGGTGTATGATACACTGGGGCGCTGTTTTTGTATGTGGAACCGCAAGCAAAAGACCTTGTGCTGAATTTTATCATTTCCCTGTGACGGATGGGGTGCTTTCGTTAACATCAATAATAAGCTACCATAGCAGGAAAAAGCCTGTTTTCATAGAAATATACCCATATACTATTACACTAAGGATAAGTTTATGGACAAAACAACTCTCACCTACTACAACACCCACGCCAAGGACTTCGTCCAAGGCACGGTGGCTGTGGATTTTCATATAACTCAAGATAGATTTTTGGCGCAGCTGGCAGCAGGAGCGAGTATCCTTGATTTTGGCTGCGGCAGTGGTCGCGATACCAAGTATTTTTTGGAGCACGGCTTTGCGGTGGAGGCCACGGATGGTTCAAAGGAGCTGTGCAATCTGGCTAGCGCATATACTGGCATAAGCGTAAAACAAATGCTCTTTGATGAGCTGGAGGCCGTGGAAAAGTACGACGGCATTTGGGCCTGCGCTTCCATTTTGCATCTGGCTTGGGCCGATTTAGTCGTTGTTATGCAGAAAATGGTGCGAGCTGTGAAGGATGGCGGTGTGATTTATACGTCGTTTAAATACGGCCAGTTCACGGGCGAGCGCAACGGTCGCTTTTTTACGGATTTGGATGAAGAGGGCCTGGCAAGGCTGCTCAAGGAAGTGGGCGGCCTAGAGGTAAAGGAACTGTGGATTACAGGGGATGTGCGTCCCTGCAGGGGTGAAGAAAAATGGTTGAATGTGCTGCTCACGAAGCGGTGTTTTAGATAGGAGAGTTGGCAATGGCGATTCCTGGCTGTGATTTAAAAGAGTCTCCCATAAATAATGCGTACCATTCCGATGATGAATTGTGGAGCGCAATCAATAATCTGTTTAGCACGCGGGCAAGGTTCACGACCAGCTATAAGTTTTGTTTCTTTAAGTCTATTTTGGACAATATTTATAATGTGAACGAGAATCTTGAATTGTCCATGGTGGATATTTTTGCCCGTTTTACGGAGATTTACTGGAATTTGATTGTGAAGCACCATTTGAACCAGATTCGCAAGGGGCGTGCGCTGATTACTAAGCTAATTGAAGAAACAAAGGAAAGAAACATGGCCTGCCCGGAAATGCCCTTTGAACGTCTGACTCAGGTGGAGCGCGACAGGCTTATTGCGGGGGCGTTGAAGTATTGCAGCACCAATGTAGTGGGCGCTTTGTGTGCCGATTTTCGCTGCATTGTCTATGGCTTTGACAAGCAAAAGACCCATATCAAATTCAACTATTTTGCCTATATGTTCCTGTTGAAATATGCCTATATTATTGGCAAGTTGAATTATTTTGAATGGATAAAGTTTTTAGAGAGCGTAAACGATAAGGAATATGCCTATGATATTGCAGGATGCTTGGATGACTCTTCCCAGAGGACGGATTTGAGTCGCTACCGCAAGCTGCTTTTAGAGGATTTGCATAATCATAGATGCTTTTATTGTGGTTGTGAGCTAAATAATAGCTGCGAGGTGGATCATTTTATTCCATGGTCATTTGTGAAGATGGCGATCGGGATGAGCGTTAGCCAGTGATGTATTAGAGTGCGGCGTTTAACGGCTTTGAGGTAGGCTGGGAACCGAAGGTTTCATAGGTGTAAACATGAAATTAAGCATATTTATTTTAAAGTCTTTCTGCATTGCACTGTGTGTGATGACGCTAATTTGTGCTCCTAGTAACTACGCCCATGCATCCAAGGAGGAGCTGCTAGACCTGGAAGAGGAAAAGTCCGATATTGAGGACAGGATAGAGGAGCGCCGGGCCCGCAGCGAAGGTTATAACGATTTAGAAGAGCGCCGTAACGATGTGCAGGATGAGATTGACAACGTGAAGGATGCAGGGTGAGGCAGCCTAACAAACACTTGTTTCGAGTAACGTTTTGTTACGTATAAAATTTCAGCATATTTGTTGTTGTGGAATATACAAAAAGCAATAAATAACGCTCTGCGTAAGCTATTTTGCAGCTGACGCAGGGCGTTTTGTATATTATCGAAAAAATCTTAACTCTATATTGAAATATCAGAAAATTGGTGCTACAATAGTACTGGTGTTAAACTTGCAAGTGCCACCATCAAATCTAGTCAAAAGCGCAGAAATGTGCTAAGATTGAGGTGAAAAATAATTGGAACAAGAAAATGCACTGGCTCAGGATATCCAGCGCAGTAAAGATGCGCAGTATGATGCGGTCTGCAAAAGGCTGCTGGCCTACAAAGAGTTTTTGGCAAGAATCATGCAGCGCTGTGTGGTTGAGTTTAAGGACTGTAGCATTGATGATATTGTCAATAAATATATCGAGGGCGAGCCTTTAGTTGCGGAAATTGGTGTGCATCCCAATACCAGTAATGCCAATTTGATTACTGGCATGAATACCGAGGACAAAAGCCTAAATGAGGGCTTGGTAACTTACGATATCATCTTTTATGCTCTGGCCCCGAAGGATGGCTCGTTAATCAAGCTGATTCTCAATGTGGAAGCGCAAAATGATGCAAGCCCAGGTTATCCCTTGACCAAAAGAGCATTGTATTACTGTGGACGTATGCTTTCGGCGCAGTATGGCAGGGAGTTTGTGAAGTCAGAGTACGACAGGCTCAAAAAGGTGTACAGTATTTGGATTTGCACCGATGGGCCCTTGTACAAGCAGAATACCATTAACATTTATTCTGTGAAGGAAGATAGCTTCATCGGGGAACACGCCGAGCCTGTGAGCAATTATGATTTGCTGACTGTGG
>CAMFZA010000242.1 GCA_946002345.1 uncultured Phascolarctobacterium sp.
CTATTATATTTGCGTTTTCTAAATAATGAGGGCGGTGTAATGATGGACGAGAAAAAGGAGTGCTTGCCGGAGGGCGTAGTTACTATGCTTCTCCAAGGCTATGTTAATACTATCAAATCTTTAAAAAATGCTTTGTATCTGGCTATCGCAAGTCAGATTGTCACAATGGTTGCTTTTGCATGGTATGTGATTAGTAGGTGATATACTGTGAACAAACTGCTATGGAACACACGGAACTGGCTTATAGGCAGTACTAAGAGTTCCTTCCACGCAGTATTAGAAGAAGCTAAAATTACTCCACGCCAAATTGAGATATGCGAACTGCGCTTTGTAAAGGGAATGACTAATTACCAAATAGCGGCGCAACTAAACATATCTGACAAGACAGTAGAAAAGGAGTTGAATACTGCATATAAACAAATATCGAATGTATTAGCATCACTTTAAAGAGTTGCCCCACGAAAGTGGGGCTTCTTTTTTTATCCCCAAAATAGGGAAATGATAGGGAATACACAGGTTATATTGAGGGATTATTTTTATCATTTTCCAATAAACTATAACTGAGGTGATAACTATGTACGGACAATATAATCCCTACGGCATGAGCGCACCAAGACCAAGTTATGGGCAAGGTTATGGACAGCAAATGCCAAGCAACAATTATTTACCTGCATACCTAAAGGGAAGAATGGTTACTAGCATGGACGAAGCCAGGGCCGCACAGATTGACCTTGACGGAACAAGCACATTCTTTCCTTGCCCTGCTGAAGGCAAAATCTATGAAAAGTGCATTGACCTAAATGGCCTGCCAATATTCAAGGTTTATGAGATAGCTAAGCCACAGGAGCGGCCTGCATTTGCTGACAAGTCCTATGTTGATAACTTAGTGGAAAGAGTGGAAAAACTGGAACAAAGATTAGGAGGAATGAACCATGTTGAATCCGATGCAGCTTATGGGAATGTTGCAGCACAGCAACAACCCTTCAATGTTAATGGAAACGCTAATGGGCAACAACCCTCTGTTGGCTAGAGCAATGCAGATGAGCCGTGGCAAGTCTCCACAAGAACTTGCTTATATTGCTCGTAACCTGGCGCACCAACAGGGCATGAATGACCAACAATTCGCTCAATTCCTTAATCAGTTCGGTATGAAGGTTTAAGCCTATTATATAAACACCTTTAAAAAACGCGCGAATTTAAAGGTATTTCCCTAACATCTTTAAAGAATGGAGGCTTTGAAAATGGAAGCTATGAATGGTGTTATGCCGACTTACGAAATTAACAAAGACCATGGCGGAGACTGCTATGGTTATGGCGGTATGTGGTTTATGTGGATTATTATTATGTTTGCTCTTATGGGCGGCTGGGGCGGCAATGGCTTCGGCAATCGTGGTGTGGACCCTGCAATCACTAATGGCTTTAATAACCAGGATACTCAAAACGCTCTGCGTGGTATTCAAAATGGCCTGTGTGATGGTTTTTATGCACAGAATACCACTATGCTGAATGGCTTTACTGGTGTACAACGTGACCTCTGCACTGGCTTTGCAGGTGTAAATGCCAACATCAATGATGCTCGTTTCGCTCAACAACAGTGCTGCTGCGAGACACAGAGAGCTATCGACAACGTTCGCTATGAGAACGCACAAAACACTTGCGCTATCACTACCAACGCTACTGGCAACACCCAAAAGATTTTGGACAAGCTGTGCCAAATGGAAAGCAACGCTAAAGACCAACGCATTGCAGACCTTACTTCTACCCTGCAAGCAGCTAATTTCCAACTGTCTCAACTGAGCCAGACTGCAAACATCATCAACACAGTTATCCCTAGACCTATCCCTGCATATCAAGTCCAATCTCCGTATGTAGGCTATGGCTATTGTGGCTGTGGTCAAACTATCGCCTAAAGCAAATTGCAATGTGCATCAACTGCACCAAGGGACGGTGCGCCGTCCCTTTTTTAATATAAAGGAGTGATCACAATGACTTGTAATCAAAAGAGTGCATTAACTGCTGTGGCTACTGCTACCCAAACTGTGGTAGCTAACGGCTATGTAAACTTTACTTCTAACAATCTTCTGACGGGTGTAGCTATCGCTCATACAGCAGGGAGCAATAGTGTGCGTCTGCTGCGTGGCCTGTACCTAGTTACTTTAAATGCGGATATTAGTCCTACTGCTGCCGGAGATATTGGCTTGACGCTTATTCGTGATGGCGTGGCTGTACCAGGGGCAGAAGCTACTGTAACAGGTGCGGTGGGCGATACATATAATGTAGGCTTTTCTACCCTCATTAGGGTACTGCCTAGCTGCTGCGTAATTGATAACAATGCTACTTTGCAGGTACAAGCTACTGCTGCCGGAACTGTTGACAACGTATCCTTGAGCGTGGTAAAATTGGCTTGACTCTTTTTGGATGATTTTAAGCTGCCATATCAACGATAAAATCATAGGTGTATCGGTTAAGCACGAAGCGAGTCCGCGGCACCTGATATGCGCATATTTTTATTTTCAAATATTTCACATTTGAACATAGAGAGAATAGCAAGCACATTATCTTCCTTTAGCTTTGGTAGAGCAGTATCGGCATGCTGTGCAATATTTTTTTCAATGGTACGCAGTTCTTCCTTTACTTCCTGCAATCTTTTTCTATCGTACTCATCGGCAATACCACTTTCAAACATTCTGTAAAGGTTATCCAGTTTTTTCTCTGCTCCTGCTTTCCTGGCAGATAGTGCGGCTCTCTCTTTGGCAGCTTCT
>CAMFZA010000243.1 GCA_946002345.1 uncultured Phascolarctobacterium sp.
AAGTATAACGACATGAAGAAATGCTTGAAGACTAATTTGCCGAAGTCAGCAGTCAATTCCTGTTCTAGGTTCGAGTGCAAGCTACCAGTAATTTGATGCCGATTAACTAAAAGGAAAATCTAACAGACCAAAATCTTCTATAGCATGAAATCAATGCTATAGAAGATTTTACTTGTCTGGTAAGCGTCAAATAAGCCACCGGCTTAATCGGAGCTCAATTTAATAGTATATTATCCGTGTAGACGCATTAGTCTGCACGGATTTTAATCTGTCCAACTACATGTAACTATAAATAGACTTCATGAGAGTTGGTGAGATTTTTGGATCATAGTTTAAAGATTGTTGCTCTCAAATACCCTGCTACTAACGGCACAAGCCTTGGCATACTCATCGAAGTATTGGAAGGAAAATAGCTGCTGCTCATCATTTTTGGTAAAAATACCATGGATAAAAATATTGTCCCCGGCGATAATGTTGAGTAGCAAAATGATCATGAGCAGCAGGATAAACCAAGCATCATACAGTACATACATTAAAAAATCTGCAAATTCAGTGCCCAAAAGGGATGAGATCAGGACTAAAAGCGTTATGCTCAAGGTTGCTAGGCAGACCAAGGATGCTTCGTCATTGTTGAGGTCGTATAAGCCTTTGAAGAGTACTCCCATAAGGAGCCCCGATAGTTCACTGATGATTATGGTTAAAAAGCAGGGCGTGCTTAGGTAACACATGTAGTCCAAAAAGAATTGCAGATGCTTGCTCTTGTAGAAAAACCATGGGCAATCAAAACCCATAAGAATATGTACATTAAAGCTCCATAGCATTACTAATAGGGCAGGTGGCAGCAGAACTGATATAAGCCACAGGATTGGATAATGCCTACGTTCAAAGGCATTGCAGAGATGGGTGGCTTTAATAATGAGATGTCTCAACATATTTGACTCCTCCTTCGAATATATGTTGATATGCCTTTCAAGAAACAGAAGGCTCTTCGATATTTAAAAGTATAGAGCCACAAAAGGACATTGAATGTCATTTTATAGAGACCCTGCCCAAAACAATATATCAAAGGCTATTCCCTCCACTTTCCAAGCTTGGGAAGCTATGGAATAGAACGATGTTTAAAAAATAAAACCTAGGACACGGAGCTATGGATGATTTTGCTTGTCTGTAGTATAATGTTACAAGAATTGTAATACTCAGAAGCGAGGTGAAATGGATGCTTAAGGTTTATCTGGGGAGCTGCGATAACGAAATATACAATCCCCCGGCATATTTTATCAATCAATATGAGGATGAGTGGCTTGTTACTGACTTGGCAAAGGATATGATTAAAGATGTGGACAAGTCCGAAGTTATCGGTCCCCGTTTGATTCAAAGTCCTGTTTTGGGACCTATTTCACCTAGAGAATTGTCCGGTGGCGTTAAAGCTTTGTTGTTAATGGCTTTTGATGAGAGCGGCAGGTTTTTCAACGCTACAGCCTGTGGTGATAATTGCGCAAAGTGGATTTTAAAGATAGCAGAAGCAAAAGATTTGACGATTTGCTTGCATCATAGCATGAACTTTGGTCCGGGACCTTATGAAATAAAGATTCTTAATAATGACTGCATAGTGCACAATCAGGAAGAGTGGCTTGATGTGGTTTATGACTATCTGTGAGGTATGGTATGAAGGGAAAATATAGTATTTTAGTACAAAACAATAGGTTGCGTTATGAATTTACTATATATAGGAATATTACTATTATTCGTGGAGATAGCGCCACTGGCAAAACTACTTTGTTGGATTTGTTAGCAGCTTATTATAGGGATGGCGAAAGTAGTGGTGTTACTGTGCGCTGTGATGTGCCTTGCGTGGTTATAGGAGGCCAGCATTGGCGTGAAAGCCTAGCGCCAATTCATGGTAGTATAGTTTTTATTGATGAGTGTAATGCCTTTGTTAAATCCGAGGATTTTGCAGTAAGCATTAAGGAATCCGATAACTATTTTGCGATTGTTACTAGGGATGATTTACCTAATCTGCCCTACAGTGTAAATGAGATATATGGCATAATGGAGTCCAATAAATACGCAGGCTTGAAGCAGGTATATAATGAACTGTATCAACTATATATGTAAGGTAGTATCATTTGTTGAAAGGAAAGACCGCCCATGTCCCAGATAAGGCTAATTAAAGACAGACTCCTTGTCAAGGAGATTGGGTAGAAAGAGTTGATTGATTTGCAGGATTCACATAAAATTAGCCCTGACAGACTTACCGCTGTTACGTCTTTCCTGGACTCTGCTTGAGCAAAGCTGCAGGTTTTGGAAGGAAGAAAAAATAAGCAGACATAAGCCTGCTTATATAGTGAACAAATATTGTTTTATTAGATTGTTTGTGCTATAATAATATATAAGCAATCGTGTTTAGGGTGGTTGAGCCTCAGTCTAAGGGGGTGAGTGCCATGAAACAATTCGATTTTCAGGACTTAATGTCCTTCGGCTTGTTTATCATCGCATTACTAACCTTCATTCGCCTGATGTGTTCGTAATTCTTTCCTTAAAAAGAAAGTCCATCCCTAAGCTTGGCCGCACTGGGATGGATTTTCTTCTACTCTCGTAAAGTCAACCACCTTATGGACGATTGCTTTTCTATTAATATTATAGCACTTTTGCATGATTTTTCAATAAGCTGATGTGTTTTTCTTTCATAAAGGCAGGTAATAAAACTGAGCATCTGGTGCGCATTTACTTTTTCTTTGATGATG
>CAMFZA010000244.1 GCA_946002345.1 uncultured Phascolarctobacterium sp.
CCTTAGGCATATTGAACTCTGGCCTGTGGACCTAGCGCTTAGCAGTCCAAGCTACACCCCGACCATGATTGCCGTCAGTAGCGGTGACGAACCTTAGCTGACCAAGTCGCGCTTGGACATCGGGCTGCAGCAGGCGTGCTAGCGTTAGTTCCTCTTCGCTGATGCCCATGCGTATGCCTATTTCCCTGGCAATAGCATAGCTGCCACCCAACACCTTAAAAGCATTGAGGCCAAAGCGATAACTCTCATCCTTAACAAAAATATTGCTAACACCTAATTCTTCGGCCAAAGATTTTAGTTCCACCAAAGGTGTAACACTGTATTCCGGAAAGCTTTGGTGAAAGTGACGCACAGTTTGAGCTTGCTCCAAGCCAAAGCAATCTGTGCTTACTGCACCATATTTCTGCTTGTGAGGTAAATGTACAAGATGAAAATCCTGCATTTTGCTGCCTCCTTATACCATAACAACAGTCAAAACAGAGCCCTTTGCTTATTTTTTGGCTAACAAATAGCCCAAAATCATACCGGTCTCCCGGTAAACCAGCTTGCTAGTGCTAGCATCGCAAATAGCCTGCAGCTGCTCCTGCCAACCTACCAGTACAGCCTGCTTATGTAGCTGACGGCGCTGCTTTTTCACTGCCTCGCTGGCTTTAGCAGCAGCCTTCAGATTGGTGCAGCGAGCTAAAGCGCTAATATTTTCCGCAGCGGCTAGTTTAATAGGAAGCAGCATGGCTTCACCATCACCATCGTCAGGAGGCACAATATCCTTCCCATCAACAGAAAGCGTGCCAGGAACCTTTTGCAGAAGCACCTGCTGCCACTGCTTCAACGCATCCTTTACACTTGCCTCCACGCTTGCGTCTGCTAGCTCTGCCTTATAAACCATGCTTACCAAAGCAAAGACAATGGCTGTAAAGTGGCCACTAGCAGCTGCCTGCTGCAGTTTTTGGACAGCTATCAAGGTGGCCTCCGCCAGCTTCTTTTGCAGGGAGCTGCGTCCTAAAAGCAAACCCTTGAACATAATTCGCTGCCACAAAGCCTGTAAAGCTAATAAACGGCGTACATTTTCAACTGTTGACAAGGCTTCCGTTAACAAAGCACATTCTTCAATCCCAGCTAAGGTAGCCAAGCTTCTGCAGGCCAGCAGCTCTCTTCGCAATCCCTTCAGCAGCTCTTCACTGACATTATCATTTAGCTTCTGTTGCAGGGTTAATAGCTGCTCACCATGACCGGCAAGAGCAGCCAGCACCTCATCCTTTACCAGGCCAGTGCCGAATTTTTCCTTAACTGGTGCTTCATCAGCCATAATGCCTCGCAAGGCCAAGCCACGCACAAATTTACTCCGCTTTTCCACGAAAACCGGCACTGCAGCAGCTATCTTAGCGGCCAATTCCAGGAGTACTCCCTTGTCACCCTCCAATAGTTCTATTTCTACCTCATCAATGGGTTCAGCATTATCCTTCCCGGCAACAATTTTACCGTGATCCACAGCCAGCTCTGCCACTGCTCCCTGCAAATCCAGGATGTAGGTTGTACGCTGCACAGTGACAGTAAAGAGCTTGCTGACCCCATTAGGTGCCAGTTCGGTGAGCTCAGTAGGTAAGCCCAGGTCCCCAAAGCCCTCCAGCTTGGGACGAGCGCTGGCCAAGGGCAGATTCAGCTCCATTCTTTCACTAAGACCAGCGGCATTTTGTACACTGGTCTTTACAGTGGCCTCATAGGTACCATCACCCTTAGAACGCACCCTGTAGGCAATTCCTTGACGCTTAAAGGCTAAATCCTCCGTATCATAATAGCTGCTGACCAATTTACGCTTTTGCATGCTGTCTGCTCGCAAAGTGTCTGTCACACAATCAAAAGCCAATAGTTTTTTTAAATTATCCTTGCTCACTACGAGCTTTAATTCAATTTCTGTATTTTTTGCCATCTACTTCACAACCTTTCTCCCGTCATACGAAGATTCTATTTCCAAAAGCGCTGCCAACGCTTCCAATCCAAAAGCTTGCCCCCAGCTTCACTTTGCTGCCATAGCACCAAGGGCACGCCAAAAGCCAGCAATGTTACGCCCACGGCCACATAAAACCTTGTGGTCCCAAAGGAATCGGCCAAAAAATTATAGGCAATAGCACCGGGAAGCATGCCTAAAAGAGTAGCTCCGCTATAAATTCTGAAGGGCAATCTCACACTGCCGGCAATAATGCTCACCGGGTCATAGGGAAAGATGGGCACGGTGCGCAGCCATAACATTTTTGTGAAGCTCCCTTCACCCACCAAATAGTGATGCAGGCGTTCGCCCCAGCTACCACCAAAATGACGCAGTAACCAGTTGCCACCGCCAAACCGTCCTAAAAAATAACACAGCGTGGCACAGCCAAAGCCGCCCATGAGCAAAAAGATCACTCCCAGCCAGGGTCCAAAAAGCACACCGGCACTTAAATTCAAGAGTAAGGTTGGAAAAAAGAGCAAAGGGCGAATAGTGTAAACTCCCACATAAATCAGTGGCGCCCACACGCCAAAGCCCATAACCCAACGGCGAATATCCTCTGCCGAGCGTGGGTGGGGATTATAGGGCGAAATATAAAGTCCATAAATCACCAGGCCTAACAAAAGCAAATAGGCCATTACTCGTAACAACAAACAAACAGTTTCTCTCTTCATAAAAAGGTCCTTTCATTCACCCTAATTATAAGACTTTTTGCCCTCACTATGCAAGCAATAGTGCCACAATCTGCAAAATTACTG
>CAMFZA010000245.1 GCA_946002345.1 uncultured Phascolarctobacterium sp.
GGTCAAAATGCCTACGCCTAGGGGCTTGGTCAAAATAAGCACATCATTAGGATGGGCACCGCTGTTGCGCCATATTTTTTGGGGATGAACAAAGCCGGTCACGGCTAGGCCATAGATGGGCTCGGCACCGTGAATGGTGTGGCCACCGGTGATAATGGCACCGGCCTCGTAGGCCTTGGCGTAGCCCCCTCGCAGGATTTCCTGAACCGTATGCTGGTCCATTTTTTCGGGGATGCACATAATGTTCAGTGCCAGCTTGGGCTCACCGCCCATGGCGTACACATCGCTGAGGGCGTTGGTGGCGGCGATTTGCCCGTACATGAAGGGATCATCCACAATGGGCGGAAAAAAGTCGGTGGTTTGCACAATGGCCAGCTCTTCACTGACAGCATAGACGCTGGCATCATCGCTTTTGTCGTAGCCCACTAAAAGCTTGGGGTCCGTGTGAGTGGCGAAGCCCTCTAAAAGCTGGCAAAGGGTACCGGCGCCTACCTTGGCACCGCAGCCGGCACAGCTGGCTAGCTTGGTTAATTTCACTTGATTTTCCATAAGATTATCCTCAAATGCTTGCTTAGTTCAGGCTATGCAAGCGTTTATTCTTCCACCGTATAAAGGAAGGTGTACCCATTGTCATCAAGCACCAGCTGCTCCAGCTCCGGGGTAATGAGCTGGCTTAAGTCGTTCTCAGCCAACTCTGCCGTTTGAAAGAGAACGCAGGTGCCACAGCTGCTGCTCAGGGAGCGGGGGACAGGGGCCAAACGAGCTGGCCAGTCCAGCTGGGAGCATAGCTTTTGAAAACGCAGGGCGCCGAAATGGGAGAAAAAGGTGGCAATATACTGCTTCATTTGCTGATGAGCAGGGTATATTCCCCGTCCTGCTCGCTGATGGTAACCTCATAGCCTTGATGATGGGCATAGCGAGTAACGTTTTCTTTTGAGGTATTATTGTCCACAATAACCTGATATCTAGCTTCGCCGCTGGCCATGGCCTGGCGTGTTAATATTACTGGCTCGGGACAGGAAAGACCACGGGCATCGATAATTTGCATAATAAAAGCCTCCTTATTTTTTATAGGTATTCATGTAAGCAATCAGAGTAACGACCAGAATGCCGATAACTACAGCAATTTGACCGTTGGCAGTGGGGCCGGCACCGCTGGAGGCTAAGCCAAAGTTGTGGGCAAAGCCAGCGCCGGCAATGAGACCGAGAATGGTAATGGAGCTGTCGGAGTTGCCTTCGCCTGCCAAAATTAGCTGGCGCATAGGGCAGCCGCCTAAAAGTACGCAGGCAAAGCCAGCCAGAAACAAGCCCAAGGCGTTCCACAGTCCATCGGTGTGGGCAATAGGTTGACCAAAGAAGCCAAGCTTAAAGAAGCTAGCGCTGGTTACTGCACTTAAGGTGATATTGCAAAGCAGGGCAGCTACAGTCACAGCAACAAAGCCCCACAGCATTTTTGTTTCGCGGAACAAAATAAAATCACGAATGCCGGCAACCATGCAGAAGCGTGTGCGTTGGGACAGGGAACCCACTGCCAGGCCTGCCAAAAGGCTAATAGCGATGGCGGCATGCTTAGCGCCGGGACCACCGCCGGCCTTAGTAAAGTGAATAAAGGCGGGGGCTGCTACAAGGAGCGCTAAAAGAATAATGGCGGCAAAGGGTAAAATACTGCCCTCAAGGGTGGTCATTTTATAACTGCGTTTTAAGCTATAGCCACGATTGAGGAAGAAAATACCGGCATAGATACCACCGGCAAAGCCAACCAAGCCAAATAAAGCGTTTAAGTCGCCACCAGCAAGGCGTAGCAGCATTCTGAAGGGACAGCCTAAAAACATGAGGCAGCCAATCATAGCAAAAAAGCCAAGGGTGAAGCGTGTCAGCGGTGAACTGCCGCCCTTGGGGGCAAATTCGCCATGGGCATAGGCTGCACCGAAGGCACCCAAAATCAGGCCGATAATTTCAGGACGGATGTATTGCACGGCCTTGGCGCTGTGCAGGCCAACGCCACAGGCAGTGTCCCGTAAAAAGCAGGCAATGCAGTAGCCCATGTTGGCTGGATTGCCGAAATATACCAGCAGGGAGGCGATGAGGCCTACCACCACACCGGTAGCAATAATTATTGTGCGTTCATTTTTCATCATGGCACCTTTCCTTCTTTAATAGTATAGAACAAGTATAGCATAGGCAAGCGGTGGACTCCAATATCATTTATAGATAAAGCGGATAGATTGATTGGAATTTATAATAAATTATGCTACAATGATGTCAAGAACAAATGCAGTGAGAATAGTTTGGAGGTATGCTTATGCAGCAGCTTTATCTTGATAACGCCAGCACTTCTTTTCCGAAGCCTCGGGAGGTTAGTGATGCCGTGTTCCAGTATATGACGGGAGTGGGGAGCAATATTGGGCGCGGTGGCTATGCCAGTGCCTATGCGGCAGAGGAGACGGTGTTTGCTGCCCGTCAGCTGTTGTGCGATTTTTTTGGCGGTGATGACCCTAAGAACGTGGTCTTTACGAAAAATATTACCGAGTCGTTAAATGTTTTGTTGCGGGGGCTTTTACATGCCGGGGACCATGTGTTGGTGTCGGCCATGGAGCACAATGCGGTGATGCGTCCCCTGCAGCTGTTGGGGCGTGAGGTGGGTCCTGACGAACCGGCGCCAGACGATATGCTTAGCTTTAGTCGGATTACATGTGATAAGGAAGGAAATTTGCAGTTGCAGGCTTTGCCTA
>CAMFZA010000246.1 GCA_946002345.1 uncultured Phascolarctobacterium sp.
TATCACTAAAACGCTCCCTGCTGAGCAAATTACAGCTCATCATTATGCAAAAAAGCCCAACCGTCACTGACAGCTGGGCTAATTTTTTACACCACTTGGAAGATATAAAATTTCAAATAGTAGGTCTCAGGCACATTCCACAAAACGGGATGGTCGGGAGCCTGTTGGCGCGCTTCGATTTGGCGCAGGGACACATTGGCATCACGGGCGGCATCCTTGAGCATTTCCACAAACAGCTCCTCCTTCATAAAATGGGAGCAGGAACAGGTAGCTAAGTAGCCACCGCGAGGTAACAACTTCATAGCCTTAAGGTTGATTTCCTTGTAGCCACGGATAGCGTTCTTTACAGTGCTGCCGGACTTGGTAAAGGCAGGCGGGTCCAAAATGATAAAGTCATAAGCGTGGGAATGATTGTTGAAAAGCTCGCTGAGCAAATCAAAAACATTGGCCTCCAGGCCCTTCATCACATGGTCATAGCCATTGATTTTAGCATTGTGGTCCGCCATGCGCACCGCTTCCGCACTAATATCCACCGCCGTAACGCTGGCTGCACCGCCTTGCGCCGCATTCAGAGCAAAGCTACCCGTGTGGGTAAAGCAATCCAGCACATGCTTGCCCTTGGCAATTTTTGCCACGGCCTGGCGATTATATTTTTGGTCCAAAAAGAAGCCTGTCTTTTGGCCATTTTCCACATCCACGGTGTATTTAATGCCATTTTCTACAATTTCTGTGGTCACAGGGCCATGCTCAGGCAAAAGAGGCGTGGCAAACCAAGCCTTGCCCTCCTCCATGCCTTCCAAAAGGCGAATCTTTACATCATTGCGTTCGCACTGACCACGATTGTTTTGGCCCATTTCCTGCATAATTTTAATGTGCAGGTTGAAGAGCAACTCCTTGCGCAGCTCGATTCCCAGGGACATGGTTTGCGTAACTAGTAAATCATTGAAGCGATCCACAGTAAGACCGGGAAATTGGTCCGCTTCACCAAAAATCAGGCGGCAGCACTTAAAGTCCTGCTCACCCATAACGGTACGGCGATACTCCAAGGCGTAGCGCAAACGGCGCTCCCAAAAGGCTTCATCAAATTTATCGTTGGTGTTGGTGGAAATAATGCGCACCCGAATCTTGGATTTGTCGTTGACAAAACCCGTGCCCAAATATTTCCCCTTGTTGGTAACCACATCCACCAAATCACCGTTGGTATAGCTGCCTTCAACCTTAGTTACTTCTTCGCCAAACACCCAGGGATGTCCGTTTCTAGCGGCTCTTTCTCCCTTGGGGGTAATAAAAAATTTAGCAAACTTGCGCATAAATTAACCTCATTCATTTTCAAAATAGCTACAGCTACCAGGGCCCACCAGTCCTAGCACAGCAGCTGCTGCTTAAAGTATAGCACATCAGCCTGCCAAATGTATAGGTAGTGTTCCGTTTATTATTAAAGAGTCGGGTGTTACCGCACAGGTCAGGGCCATGAGCTGCACGCCGCTGGCCGCTGCCTGCTCTAGAGCAGTGGCAAAGGCGGCATGGGTACGTCTGTTGGGTGTAAAATAGCGACTGCCACTCATTTGCACCACAAAAATGATGGCTGCTTCATATCCCTGCTCCAAGCAGTGGCATAGCTCCTGCACATGCTTCACCCCTCGCTCCGTGGGCGCATCCGGGAACAGCACCACACCGTTTTCCTCCAGCGTAACCCCCTTGACCTCAATAAACATTTTCTTGGTAGCAGTCTCCAAATAAAAATCGAAGCGAGAAGCGCCATGTCTGCATTCAGGCTTCAGGTAGGTCATCTTGCCAAAGGGTTCTTCCCGTTCCAGCCACTCCTGTACCACCTTATTGGGCGCTTGGGAATCCATGTTGATAAGCAGGGTTTGCTGCTCCCCAGCCCCATTATGTACCACCTTTTCCACCGCAATCAGGTCGTATTTAGTTTTACGCTTGCCAGCGGGAAAGTACTGCACATAAACCGTAGCACCGGGCAGCAAAAGCTCCTTGCAGCGCCCTGTATTCTTTACGTGCACAATCTCCTCCCGTCCTGCTATTTCCACATGGGCAATAAAGCGATTGGGGCGTGCGTGGAATACTCCCTGCATTATTTGGGCATATTGCATAGTTCACCTCATGAAAAAAGCCCGACTGCTTAGCACAGACGGGCTAGTGTATTTTAATCAGAATGCCGGAACCACAGCACCTTTATACTTCTCTTCGATAAATTTCTTTACTTCAGGAGATTGCAGTGCTTTCATCAGCTTTTGGATTTCCGGACGTTTTTCATCGCCCTTGCGAACTGCTACGATGTTAGCATAGGGAGATTCCTTAGGCTCGGTGAACAGAGAATCCTTTACAGGGTTCAGCTTAGCTTCCATAGCAAAGTTGGAGTTGATAACGGACAGGTCTACGTCATCCATGGAGCGAGGCAGCAGAGCAGCTTCGATTTCCACAATATTCAACTTCTTGTCGTTGCCGGTGATATCGCCAACAGTTGCATTAACACCAACACCGTCCTTCAATTTCAACAGGTTAGCGCTTTGCAGGATAGCCAAAGCACGGCCACCATTGGTGGGGTCGTTGGGGATGGCGATTTTAGCGCCATTAGGAACAGCCTTGATATCTTTAATCTTCTTGGAATAAATGCCCATGGGTTCAATGTGAACCTTGCCCGCGCTTACAAGGTTCAGCTTACGCTCAGCCACGAATATGTTCAGATAGG
>CAMFZA010000247.1 GCA_946002345.1 uncultured Phascolarctobacterium sp.
TTGCTTTTGTCCTTCGTGGAAGGTTATTATTTGTTTAGGGATATGCATGTGTGTTTATCCTCAAATTGCTTGAATGGAAATTTTGACTATCAAACTTATTTTTCCTATCTTGAGATGGTGTATAGATTGACATTTGAACATATTTTAGAGCTTTGTAGAGATGAGATTATGGAAATATATTATGGGGGCATTGGTGCTTCTAAAAGATTGTAGTAGGCTGGTGTAAAATTACACCAGCCTTTTGTGTGTTATTACTATACCAATAGTTCCTTGATTCCTTGGATCAACGCTCTCTTTTGAGCCATGTTCACAAGTAGATAATCAGAGGAAAACCCCTTATCTGCGAATTTTTTATCGAGGCTGTTTGCGCTACCTATGGCTTCAGCAATTGGAACTCCGTTTTCATCCACTATAACTACCTTGACTGTGTAACCAATGAACCCATTAGCAGCATCCACAGTTTTGTCCAGCAACTGGTCATTGTGATGATAACCACAAAGCTGTAGAAGCTTAATGGCTCCTGCCTTAAATAACAGGTTGCCTTTGATCCCTTTTACAGGCCCGTAGTGAACGCCTAAAGTGAGGGCTTTTACAGCATTTTTAATTTTTCCACAGGTATAAACACTATAACCCTCATTTTTAAAAGGCTCTATGTGGCTGCTAGAAGCCTCGTCACGAGTATCTTTTTCCTGATTTTGCAATGGGTCGGTATCCCCATACTGGCCCCTCAGATTTTGTGTGTTCGGCTTCTCACTACGGGAATTTTCCATCCTCCCTCCGCGAATTAGCTGCATGGGCTCTGCTACCTTCACTGCTGGTTGTTCGATAGCGAGTGCTGCACTCCCTTCGGTTGGATATACTTCCCCCTGTGCCTGAGCTCTGCTCTGGGCCTTCATGTTCATAATGATGCTTCTGATTTCGTCTAATTGAGCCATGTTCTTTTTCTCCTTTCATTTTCCATCGTTATAGCAGGGTATAACGTTTTAGATACTCCTTTGTATGGCTAATCATTGTTGCTATCCAATTTGCCGGCTTCTGCGAAGCTGTAATATTCGCCGCGCCCGATGATGATACTATCCAACAGGTAAATGCCAAGTATTTTTCCAGCTGCTTCTAGGATAGCGGTAAAAACCTCATCTTCTTGTGATGGTGAAGAGTGGCCTGATGGATGATTATGTCCTACGATTACGAAACATGCATGCTTGGATAAGGCGTAGCTAAAAATTTCCCTTGGATCAACGATGGAAGATGTGAGTGCGCCACGGCTGATGAGCCTGCTACTAATTACTTCGTGTTTGGAATTAAGTAAAACAGCGACTAACTCCTCATGAGTGAGAAATTGAAGTCGTTTTTGTAATAGCTTTGCAGCGTCCGACGGGTCGTTGATTTTAATGCGTTCCTTCCTTTCATTTGCCGTAGCTACGCGGATTCCAATTTCAATGCCAGCTACTATGCGCGCGGTTTCGCTATCGGTTAAATTTCCTCGGCTTTTGAGCTCTTCAAAGGTCAAGCCAGCAATTTCCAAAATATCGAGCTGGTCAGTATTGTCACTGAGATAATCTTCTACGAATAATGCAGGGAGTTTCTTGTTTCCGTTTAGGAGCACAGTCAAAAGCTGTTTGTTTGAGAGGTTAGATGCTCCGTATCGCTCCATGGCCTCGCATATTTGGTTCTTCATATTGATTTTCCTCCTTAAAAACTTAGGCTCCCTACAATTTTTGCAGGGAGCATGGTCTACTAGTTATTTCTTTTTGCTAGATGCAGCTTTAGGTTTGCCCTTAGTTACCCTCATGGTGCGAGTACTACTGGTTTGCGTGCAGGCCTTAACCTGTTCATCGGTCAAATACTGCTTAGCCAGTTCAGCAGAGAAGGTGTTGCGGGTTGAAGTTTTCCAGCTAACCTTCCAACTTCCCACGATTGCCATTTCATTTTCGCCCATAGCTTGCTTAAGCTCGGCCTCTATGGTTTCCTTGGCAGCCTTAATCTCGCTCTCTTTTTGCTTAAGCGCCTCTAGCTGAGCCAGTTTTTCAGTGAAGCTATCCTCCAATTGGACTACGTTGCCGTTTGATTGAGGATAAAGCTTGCCCAGAAAGCTACTATCCTTTGCCACCGGCGGAAGCGGTTGGCGAGTAGCTACATGGTTCCAGAAATCCACGCATTTAGCCAAAATAGCATCAACTACATCCTGATTATACGGGATGTCTACTACACGAAAATCATTGCCGCCAATCAACACGATGAGTTGCCCAGAATGAACTCCGGTCAGCCATTCGTATAGCATTAGTTGGATATAGTAGTAGATGGGGCATCCTCCATCCTTCCATTCGTTCTCGTTGATGCTGCTTGTTGTTTTAACCTCGATGATTTTCTTTGAACCATCAGGAAAAATGGCCACGCCATCGATATTGCCGCAGATGAAGCTGTACTGCGTGGATTGGAGGATATACGGCACAGTCTGGACCTTACAGTCATACTTCTTTTGGTAGTAGTCCAAAAGCACGGGTTCCATGATACGCCCCCACTCGCAAAAACGATTGTCCTGATAAGGTTCCTCGTAGATATCGGTCTTGGATGCCCAGAGGCTCAGCGCGGTTTTGTAAGGGGTAACGGTTAACGCGGCACGGACCTGGCTAATATTTAGGCATCCTTTTCTAATCTTTAGACCGTCCTCGTTGGGCTTGCC
>CAMFZA010000248.1 GCA_946002345.1 uncultured Phascolarctobacterium sp.
ACGCAGCAGCACGGTTGCCGGCAGCTTACGAGTGCGGTCCACACGAGCATAAATAACGTCATTAATATCGGTTTCATATTCAATCCAAGCGCCACGGTTAGGAATCACAGTGGTACCATACAGCTTTTTACCGCTGGGATCAATGTCTACACTATAATATACGCCGGGAGAACGCACCAATTGGCTGACGATAACACGCTCAGCGCCATTGATAACAAAGGTACCAGTTTCGGTCATCAGGGGGAAATCACCCATGAAAACGGTAGATTCCTTGATTTCGCCGGTATCCTTATATACTAAACGTACCTTGACGTTCATGGGAGCGGAATAGGATTCATCCCTTTCCTTGCACTCTTCCACACCATACTTGGGCTCACCCAGGCTGAAGTTTTCAAAATAAAGCTCCAGATTGCCGGAAAAGTCTTTAATCGGAGAAATGTCATGCAGAATATCTACCAAGCCCTCGTCGAGGAACCACTCATAAGATTTTCTTTGAATGTCAATCAAATGAGGCATGGGCAGTATTTCATTGATTCTGGCATAACTATACCGTGTTCTGTCACCTACTTGAACCGGTTTAAACATGTAATTCCTCACCCCTTCGTTAATTCTTGAACACACTAAAGCTAGCACATCCATACGTGACAAAAAAAACAAGGTTCTTACCACAAGGACCTTGTCTGTTGTCTGCGATGATGTGCTTCATCCTTCATTATAAGCAAGATACGCCGTTCAACCACTGACCCGGCAATATTTGTTGTCAATTACACCTGCAATTTTTAATAATGATGTAGTATGTTATGTTATCACATTACAGGCGCTATGTCAAGCACAAAGTTAGAAATTATTTTCCTCCGTTGTGCATTCGTGCTCGCTACGCACCTCCTCCAGCATTTTCTCATAGCCACGCAGTGCCTGAAAAGCCCCAAACTGCTTGGCACGCTTGCTATAAAGAGCATCGGGCTCCTGCCGCGAGTGCCATTGTGGGACCAAGCCTCGCCTGCCGCCCTTTCGATAACAAGCTCTTGCTTCCGTCAAGCTGCTCGCCTCCCTTGTCTTCTCGAACTAACTTAGTAACATTTTCCTTTATAGTATGCAAGCATCCCTAACAGCCGCTGTTGTGTCCACCGATAAGCTTGTTGCGCAGTCTACCCGTAGCCTTAGCGCGATAGCTGAGCCCTCGCAAAATGGCGTTTTTGCCATATTTCCCCTTCACGTCCAGCAAGGCCTGCTGCATATCCCTGTCCCGCTGCTCATCCACGGCGTAGGCAGAAAATAAACTGGCTTCTGCTCGCCCCAGCCACACTAAATCATTGGCGCTGACACAAACTTGACGGATGGGCGCATATGGCGCGGTGGTCTGCCAAAACAGCTCCTGAAAAAACTGCTCCAGCACTGCAAAGGAATCTGTAGCTTGGGGCAAGCGACAGGAGCCCCCTGTAGGAGGCAGACAATCCTTGCTATAGCGGATGCTGAGGCTAAAGGAATTACATAGCATTTGGGTCTCCACCAGCTTCAAGCATAAAAATTCCACCATTTCCAGCATCACGATAAGAGCATCCGCTGCCGCATAATCCTCGAAGAGAATTTGGCTATTGGCAATGCTGTGGCTTTGGGGACGGTAATGCTGTAAATCCCCCAGCGTACAGCTTTCCCGTCCCCAGGCATGGTCGATTAAATATTCCGCGTTGATGCCAAATTCCTCGTATAGCCTTTGTGGCTCACAATGAGCCACACCATATAAATCGTAGATTCCCTTGCGCGCAAGACGCCGCGCTGTACCCTTGCCAATATTCCAAAAGTCTGTCAGGGGCATGTGGTGCCACATTTTTTCTTTAAACAAAGCCTCGTCCAGAAAGGCTATATGGTCCGGCTGGTGCTTAGCCAAAATATCCAAGGCCACCTTAGCCAAGAACATATTACTACCAATACCTGCAGTGGCACAAATACCAAATTTATCAATAATATTCTGCACCAAAAGCTGCACCAAGGCCTTGGGCGTCATTTTGTACAGCAAAAGATAGGGGGACAAGTAGATGAAGCATTCATCAACAGAATAAACATGAATATCCTGAGCGCTGAGATACTCCAAATAACTGTTATAAATAGCCGCCGAATAATCCATATAAAGCTGCATGCGGGGCACAGCGGTAATATAGCTGAGATGGGAAGGAATTTCAAAGATGCGACAGCGATTGCGCACCCCCAAGGCCTTTAAGGCCGGAGAAACAGCTAAGCAAATGGCACCGCGTCCCCTGGCCGGGTCCGCCACCACTAAATTAGTCTTGAAAGGATCCAATCCCCGCTCCACGCATTCCACCGAAGCATAAAAGCTTTTCAAATCAATGCAGGTATAGATTCTATCCTGGGGCTCAATCACATTGTTCATCAGTACCACCATCCGTCGTAAAAGCAAACAAGAAAACTTTACTACGGTTATTTTAGCACTTTTTGAACATTATTTCAATATAAATCGACGATTTTACTTTTTGTTTGTTTTTATATTAATAAAACGCAGAAATTCCTGTACATAGGAAGGCAGAATATAATCCCTGCGGTAGATGATATACATGTTACGAGCAGACAGATATTCCGGCAGCTCGAAGGCCAAAAGGCGCTTTTCCAAGAGAAAATTTTGGGCTGCCCGTTCCGAAATCAGGGATACACCCAAGCC
>CAMFZA010000249.1 GCA_946002345.1 uncultured Phascolarctobacterium sp.
TGGGGCAGAAGCTGCATGACTGTGGCTGTGGCTGTCATTGATTAGTTTATTGAGCTGATTGGTTTCTTGAATTGTTGGTTTTATAGAATAATAATCATGATATATTCGGCACTCAAAAGGAATTTTGCACGCCCATTTTGTGGGGCATAACCAAGCCCCTGCGGGGTACTATTTGCGTGAAGAACAATTCACCATACTCAACCCTTGGGGCGGTTATACCAACCACTCATGGGCTAAAATTCCTATTCGTTTGAATATATCATAATTATTATGTTTAGTGTCAAGTTCACTGGGAAGTTTTAGGCAGAAATTCCTCTGAAAGGAAATATATTATAATTATAAACACAAAAGCAAATATATAAAATTAAAGAATATAAAGCTTGGAGGTAAACACGATGAACGTTTTAGAAGGTAAATTAACTGCTAGAGGTATGAAGATTGGTATTGTGGTGGCTCGTTTTAATGAGTTTATTACTAGCAAATTGTTGAGTGGCTGTGTGGATTGCTTGCTGCGCCACGAGGCTGCTGATGAGGATATTACTGTGGCTTGGGTTCCCGGTGCTTTTGAGATTCCCATGGCTGCGAAAAAGATGGCAGAAAGCGGCAAATATGACGCTGTGATTTGCTTGGGCACTGTTATCCGCGGCGCTACCCCGCATTTTGACTATGTTTGTGCTGAAGCCTCCAAGGGTATTGCTCAAGTGAGCATGCAAACCGGTGTGCCCGTAGCCTTTGGCGTGCTGACCACCGAAACCATTCAACAGGCTGTGGAGCGTGCTGGTACCAAGGCTGGTAACAAGGGCGTGGATTGCGCTATGGCTGCCATGGAAATGGTAAATCTGTTCAAGGAAATGTAAGAAGGCGAGCATAATGGAAGATGTTTTAACGAAAGCTACTGCGGACGGTCTCCGTAATTATGCCCTCTGTACCACCAATTTAGTACGTGAGGCAGCTAAAAAGCATGGCTGCTCCCATTTGGCCAGCGCTGCCTTGGGTCGTGCCATGAATGGCGCCCTGCTTTTGGCTGCCACCATGAAGGATGGGGAGCGCATCAGCCTGCGCCTGAAGGGGGATGGTCCCTTGGGCGATGTGGTTGCCGATGCGGAGGGCACCGATGTGCGCGGTTATGTGGAAAACCCCGATGCCTTCGTACCCCTGCGTGAGGATGGCAAGCTTAATGTGGGGGCCGGCATTGGTCATGGTAATATTGTGGTGACTCGCTACCTGCAAAATGCGGAGCCCTTTACTGGCTACTGCGAGCTGGCAGATGGTGAAATTGCTCGCGATTTAACCAAATATCTGTACGTTTCTGAGCAAACACCTAGTAGTGTGGCCTTGGGCGTGCTGGTAAATAAGGAGGGCGAGGTTGAGGCTGCCGGCGGCTTCTTCATCCAAGCCATGCCGGGGGCCAGCGATGAGGTGTTGGCTAAGCTGGAGGAAAATGTCAATAAAACTCCTTACATCACGCAATTACTGGAAATCGGCTTCACTCCTGAGCGAATTATTGGCATTTTAGGTCGTGATTTGGCCGTGGATATTAAAGAAACTGTTCCCGTACATTTCAAATGTCGCTGCAGCAGAGAAAGCATCTTGACGGCCTTGGGCCGTTTGGACAAAAAATCCTTGGCCGAACTGGCTCAGGATGAGGTTACTGAGGCTCACTGCCAGTTCTGCAACAGCACCTATACCTTTGCTCAAACGGAAATCCAAGCACTGTTGGACAAAAAACAAGACTAAAAATTCCCTTGACAATTTAAACTTTTGTTTGTATAATAAGAGCATAAGATAAACGTAGTCGGGAGGCTTGAACAATGGATGCAGATAAAAAGAAAGCTTTAGATATGGCCATGCACCAAATCGAGAAGGATTTCGGTAAGGGCAGCATTATGAAGCTGGGCGAAGCCAGCGCCAAAATGAATATTGAGGTCATTCCCACTGGTGCTCTGAGCCTGGATATTGCTTTGGGTGTGGGCGGCATTCCCCGTGGCCGTGTTATTGAAATCTATGGCCCTGAATCCTCTGGTAAAACCACTGTGGCCCTGCACATGATTGCCGAAGCGCAAAAGCTGGGTGGTTATGCAGCCTTCATTGATGCCGAGCATGCGCTGGACCCGGTGTACGCCCGTGCTTTGGGTGTTGATATTGATAATTTGCTGATTTCCCAGCCTGATAATGGCGAGCAAGCGCTGGAGATTGCGGATGCTTTAGTTCGCAGTGGCGCTATTGATATAATCGTTATTGACTCCGTGGCCGCTTTAGTGCCCCGTGCGGAAATTGAAGGCGAAATGGGTGACTCCCATGTGGGCCTGCAGGCACGTCTGATGAGCCAGGCTCTGCGTAAGCTGACAGGTCTGATTTCCAAATCCAAGTGTGCTACTATTTTCATCAACCAGCTGCGTGAGAAGATCGGCGTTATGTTCGGTAATCCGGAGACGACGACCGGCGGCCGTGCGCTGAAGTTCTATTCTTCGGTGCGTCTGGATGTGCGTAGAGTGGAGGCGTTAAAGCAGGGCGGCGAGGTTGTCGGCAACCATACGCGCGTGAAGATTGTGAAGAACAAGGTGGCACCGCCGTTCAAGGAGGCGGAGTTCGATATCATGTTCGGACAGGGTATTTCCAAGGAGGGAGATATTCTTGATCTGGCTGCGGATGCCGGTAT
>CAMFZA010000250.1 GCA_946002345.1 uncultured Phascolarctobacterium sp.
CCGAAAGCGCACACGATCCTCTTGAGCATGATCAAGTAAATCCTTTTGTTGATTTGCGCTCAGTTTTTTGAAGTATTTTTCGTTCATAGCAACGATGAATTCAGGAGAAGCGTTGTTGGTGATGGTCAGGTATTTGTGAACCTCATACATCTTGCGGCTAATCATGGCAGGAGTACCGGAAATTTGGCCATCCAAGGTACCGTTTTTAATAGCCATGTAAACTTCACCGGAGCTCATGGTAGTGGAGGAAGCGCCAATAGCCTTGATGGTCTCGGAGGAGTATTTGGAATAGCCACGAATCTTCATGCCTTCGAAGTCAGCAGGAGTCTTGCAGAGCTTCTTGTTGTTAGCAAATTGTACAAAGCCATAGTCAGCCCAAATCAAAGGACGAACGCCCTTCTTTTGCAGCTCATCGCCCAGCATCTTGCCAACGCCACCATCGATAGCCTTGTCGATTTGCTCATAGGAGGGGAACAGGAAGGGAACATCAAAAACGTTCATAGCCGGAATAACCTGTGCCCAACGACCAACAGTATTCAGGCCCATATCCAAAGCACCGGAAACAATAGCATCGTTCATATTTTTATCTTTAAAGGTTGCACCAGCTGCAGAAATTTGGATATCTACAGTGTTATTGGTTTTAGCAGCAACCTTGGTCTTCAAGCTATCCATATTTTTTACCAGCCAGTGAGAAGCAGGTAATTGAGCAGCTAATTTTAAGGTTACCTTTTTGTCGGCACCTTTAGGAGCATCAGCCTTCTTTTCGCCGCCACCGCAGCCAGCGATGAGGGCCATAGCAGCAATTAAAGCAACAGCAGTAAATTTCTTAGAGATCTTCATGAATACAACTTCCTTTCTTCATAAGCAGCTTCGCTTATTTTTTGATTTAATACTTATATTATTTATATTTTTTATCCAGCTCATTATAGTCATCTAAACCAATGAAGCTGTTAAATTGACTGAAGCTGAGCATTTTATCATGCACATTATTGGTGGTGCCATCGTCACGCAATGCTCTGAGCACATCGCCTAAGGCCTTGGTAACGGTATAAACCAGAGTGCAGGGCCAGAAGACAATATCAAAGCCCAGGTTTTCCAAATCCTTGCTGGTCAAATTGGGAGTGCGACCACCCTCAATCATATTGGCGATAAGGATGTTATTAGGGAAGGCCTTGGCAATTTCCTCCAGCTCCCATTCGTTTTGGGGTGCTTCGATGAAAAGTGCGTCGGCACCGCTGTCCAAGTACAGCTTACCACGCTCAATAGCGGCATCCAGCCCATATACAGCACGGGAGTCGGTACGGGCAATGAGCAGGGTATCAGGATTGGTTTTAGCATCTGCCGCTGCTCGCAGCTTGCGCGCATGCTCCTCTGCCTCAATAACCTGCTTACCTGCCATGTGACCGCAACGCTTAGGCCACACCTGATCCTCAAAAAGTACGCCAGCAGCACCAGCGTGCTCATATTCTTTCAAGGTGCGCTGTACACTGAGAGCATTGCCATAGCCGGTATCACCATCTGCCAATACGGGCACATCCACAGCTCTAGTAATGACACGCAATGCCTCAGCCATCTCCGTCATGGAAAGATACCCTACATCGGGCTCTGCCAAACGGGAAGCAGCCACAGCATATCCACCCATAACCAAGCCATCAAAGCCAGCCTGCACAGCCACCTTGGCTGATAGGGCATCATAAACTCCGGGCAAAACCAATATGTCCGGGCGAGCCAAGCGCTCGCGCAATTTTCTACCAGGATTAATCATTAGTTAATGCCTCCTCTAAAATAAGAAAACCCCCACCGGCACTGCCGGTAGGGGCGTGAATACGCGGTACCACCCTACATTATACTCTTGAGCTTTAACGCAGCTGACGCTTGCTCCTACATCATCTCAGGATGAACTCGTAGCAAGGGCTCCCAGGTGAGAAAAATAACGCCACTCCATCAGCTTGCACCAACCGCTGACTCTCTAAAGCCTGTTGTTATTCTATTCCTGTTCACAGCCGATGGATAATGTGTAATTCACTTCGGTGTAAATTATAGATAGTATAACAACACACTTTGTATCTGTCAAGCTTTTTGCCGCAATTTTTTCTTATTTTTTTGTTATATTTAACACAAGTATCACTACGAAAGGATTTTGTGTATTGTAGGAAGACCATGCTAGTGCTGTCCTTACTGTATGCGCATTGTCTAATCTGAGTATGCAAGCTGCACCCAATTAGATATCCTTCAGCAAATCGTCCATGTACTTACGCAGCTTTTCCATCTTCTTGCGTACCAGATCCACCTTGGAGGCATCGCGAGTAACAATTTGCTCGATTTTGCTGCGCTGGAGCAAATAATCCCTTTCCATGTTCTGCAAATAGCCCTTGAGTTCCAAAGCAGCCGGCTCTGCCTGCAGGATTTCGGAAGCCTGTACTTGCCACTCTGTGCCAGTTATTTCCACGGTATCACCAAAGTGAGGCACATAGGTAGCAGTGCCCAGCTTGCGGCCCAGCTCGTCGGCCAAGGACAGAGAAGCATCAATTTCACCATGGGTTACAAAGAAGGCCTTGGGCGTAGTCCGCATGCCGCTATACCAAGCCATCAGCTGCTCCTTGTCCGCAGGCGCAGCGAAGCCCGTCATAAACAAAAATAACGCACCTACACAGCCGC
>CAMFZA010000251.1 GCA_946002345.1 uncultured Phascolarctobacterium sp.
GTATAAAGGAGAAGGTTTATACAAGAGATATTTTCCAAAGGGATTAAGAAGAGCTTAAAATAGAATACTGTTGAGAATAAAAACGGAAAATGCGTTGATAATTTCCTAAAGCCAATGTTAAAGCGGTAAAGCAGAAATTAAAAACGGTTTTTCCGTTTTTGGTTTCTAGAGAGGGTAAGGGTGTTATATCAATTTTCTATTGCTGTTTACCTCAAGAGTTTATAGCAAGATTGGGTAGAAGATGATATAATTATAAGGAGCTTATTTATCAAGACAAGATTGAAGTATGACGAGAGCAATTGTGAATATCTATATAGAAAGGAGTGAAACTTCCAAAATGATATGACCAGCATCAATAGTAGAGACGATGTCTTGACAATATTGGTGCATCTTGGTGATTTTGCCTTTGGAAATATTGACCCAATAATAATGTTTTCGAATAAATATGAAGAGGTGTTTAAATCATGAAAAAACAAGTAGTCCTTGGTATAATGGCAGCTTTATTAGCAAGCAGTTCATTAGCAGTAGCGTCTCCTTTGGTAACAAGTAATGTGCCTCTGGATAGTAGATTTTATGGTTATGTGGATAAGCTGGAGGGCATGGGTTATATTACCGATATGCCTGCTAGCACTAAGCCTTATAGCCGCCTAGATATGGCTAAATGGTTGGCAGATGTAAACCCGTCTGGGATGCCCGACTATTTAAAGGTATATTATGATGAGATGGTTGCTGATTTAGCCGAGGAAATTGCTTACGTTAAGGGCCATGACAAGGAATTTAAAAGTAATGTGAAGCTGCGCAACGCTTCTGTGGAATTCTCCTATGTGGATGCCGACCAGACTACCTATGGATATAGAGGGGGTCACCGTGATCAACAGATTAACGCAAGCTGGCAGCCGTTGAATAAGGATAATAATGGATATCGTTATGGTAATCATTTTAATGCTGTAGGTAAGCTGAACATCTCTGGCTCTCTGAACAAGGATTTGGCTGTAAGCTTAACGCCACGCTTTAGCTATGACAAGGATAATCACGGTGATGCTAGCTTGGTTGAGGGATATGCTAAAACACATTTGGGCGTGTGGGGGATTGAAATTGGTAAGCAACCTCTGCAATGGGGTGGACATGGCCACAATAGTGCCTTTGTTTTTAGTGATAATGCCACTCCCCACACTATGCTGAAATTGAATCTTTTAGAGCCTCATACCTTTGACAATGGCTTTATAAGCTTCTTGGGGAAGGCCAATGTAAATGCTTTCTTTAGTATAATGGAATGTAATCGTAAGGAGCAAGCCCTAGGCTACTATGGTAGGCCTATGAACGAAAGCGATAGTGCTAATTTAATTGGTATTCGTGTGGATGTAACACCGAGCAATATTTTTACGTTTGGCCTTGAACGTGTTTCTATGATTAAAAACTTTAACAAGGATTGGTTGTTTGGCGATAATGCTGAACAGGATGACCAATGGAATGATGTTGGTGGCGCTGATTTTCGCCTAAAGTTCCCGGGAATGCAAGTTTATGGCTCTGCTTATGGTGAGGACCAGGCTGGTGGCCTGCCCAGCGAATATGCCTACAGTGCTGGCTTGTATTTCCCACAGCTTAGTACTGATGGTAGCTGGGATTTACGTCTAGAGGGCGCCAAGACCAATCAAGTGTGGTATAGTCACTGGACCTTCAAGAATGGCTGGACCTATAAAAATGATATTATGGGTAATGCAATGGGTAAGGATGCTTTGCAATACACTGCCATAATCAACCATTATATGGATAATGGTGACCAGTTAGGCTTATCCTTCTCCACAACTGATTTTGATCGACATGTGGTTAATAATCCTGAGATGCAGGAGTTTAAAATTAATTATGCTAAGAAGCTGAAGAAGAATATGTATTTGGATGCGATGATTGGCTATGCTAAGGTTGACAATGCCAATTATGAGAGAGGTAAAAACAACAGCACTAAAATAATGGGCCTAGGCTTGCGCTGGGAGTATTGATAAGAGCTAGGTTTATTAAAATTGAGTAATATGTAAGCGTCAAATAAGCACCCGTCAAGTCATCCTAGAATAGACAAAGACCGCCTCGCGGCGGTCCAGACCAAAAAATTATTTCTTTCTGTAATTCGCATTGCTATTACAAAAGGTTTCACGGAACGTTCCGCTCTGTTGTTGCTGGACTCCAGTTTGCCATCTTAAAGGTAGTTGTAAAGGTATTTCTTTTGGTTCAGCAGATAAGACACATTTGCTCTTGCAAGTCCTTGTTGGTTTTCCAACTCTTTGTACGCTGATGAACTTTTTGCGAAGAAAGTTTGCTGAAAAAACAAGCAAAAATCCTATAATACAGTTTACGCTCATTGTAATATATGGTACAATAAATACATTAACAAGCCTGTGAGCCTATCATGAGGTTCATTTGCTAAGCCTGAAACAGGGACGAGTTGCAGGCTAGAGCAGGGGAGCTGTGTGGGGGCTACAGGAGTGGAGTGTTTAATACTAAATGCAAGGAGATGTACATGATGAAAAAGATTTTAGTTGTTTTGATGGCCATGCTGAGCATGGCAGTTTTGCTGACCTGCTGTGGCGGCGACAGCTAAAAGTCTGCTTAACCTGCT
>CAMFZA010000252.1 GCA_946002345.1 uncultured Phascolarctobacterium sp.
AAATTACACCAAGTTTATATGAACCCTTATTTTCGTTACAAGAGGAGCAATTACAATGGCAGATAAATTTTTAGTAATAGATGGTAGCAGCTTAATCCACAGAGCTTTTTTCGCATTGCCGCCCCTGATGAACAAGCAGGGCGTGCACACTGGCGCCGTATACGGCCTGTGCAACATGCTGCTCAAGCTTTTGGGCGATTTGCAGCCCCGTTATATGGCAGTGGCCTTTGACAAATCCCGCAAAACCTTTCGCACGGAAATGTACGCTGACTACAAGGGGCAGCGCAAGCCCACTCCCAGCGAGCTCAGCGAGCAGTTTCCCCTGTCCATGAAGGTGCTGGATGCGCTGGGCATTCACACGCTGGAGCTGGATAATTACGAGGCCGACGATATTATTGGCACCTTTGCTAAGGCAGCGCCCCAGGACGTGGAGGTTATCATCGTTACCGGTGACAGGGACGAGCTGCAGCTGGTGGACGAGCGCACCAAGGTGTATTACACTAAGCGGGGCATCAGCGATATACAAATTTTTGATGAGGCGGAGTTTGCCGCCAATTACGAGGGCCTGCAGCCCAAGCAGCTGATTGAGCTTAAGGGCCTTATGGGTGATACCTCCGATAATATTCCTGGTGTGCCCGGCGTGGGCCCCAAGACGGCTATTAAATTAATTAAAGAATATGGCACGGTGGAGAACGTGCTGGCCAATATTGATAAGGTTACGGCCAAGGCTTTGAAGAGCAAGCTGGAGGCCAACAAGGAGTCCGCACTGTTAAGCCAAAAGCTGGCCACCATTTGCACGGAAGCGCCTGTGGATACCAATGTGGCGCTGTACGAGCTAAAGCCTATTAAGGAGGAAGCGCACACCCTGCTGCAGGATTTGGAGTTCCGCAATATGTACGAGCGCTTTGCGGTGGTTTTGGGCGGCGAGCAGCAAAGCTTTGATTTGTTTGGCGAAACCATCCAGCAGGAATCGGCGCAGGTTGTCACCATCAGCGGCGATGAGCAGGCAGAAAAGCTCTTTGGCGAGCTGGCCAAGGCTACAGAGCCTGTGCCCTTTGTGGCCAAGGTTGCGGGCAGTTTGCCGGAGCTGTATTTTAGCAGAGTGGAGATTTTATATGCCGACACTGTTTATGTTATGGACACTATGAGCCAGGGCTGGGAAATGTTCAAAGGCTGGCTGGCCAGCCCCTGCCTGAAGCAGACCGTGGATACCAAGGAAATCTACAAGTGCTGCCTTGGGCTGGGGATTACGCCCCAGGGCTTGGTGGAGGATGTGGCCTTAGCTGCCTATGTAGCTGACCCGGGGCACAGCTCCTACGCCTTGGCAGATTTGCAGAAGCGTTATTTGCCCAATACCCTGCCCACGGAGGCAGAAAATATTGCCCAGCTGGTGCCCCTTTTGAAGGAGCAGCTGGAGCAAAGAGAGCAGCTGGCGCTGTATAAGGAGCTGGAGCTGCCCTTGGCTCCTGTGCTGGCCCGGATGGAGTACAACGGTATTACGCCGGATATGGAGCTTTTAGACCAGCTGAACGAGGATATGAGCTTCCGCATCGGCAAGCTGGAGCGCCTGGCAGAGGAGCAGGCCGGAGAGAGCTTTAATTTGAAATCCCCGAAGCAGCTGGGTGTGGTGCTCTTTGAGCATTTGCAGCTGCCTGTGATTAAGAAGACGAAAACAGGCTATTCCACAGATGTGAAGGTGTTGGAGGCTTTGCAGGGCAAGCATCCTTTAATCGACACGATTTTGGAGCATCGTAAGCTGGCTAAGCTACAATCCACTTATTTGGAAGGCTTGAAGCCTTTAGTGAACCCTAAAACAGGTCGTATTCACACCCATTTTCAACAGACTGTGACTGTAACAGGGCGCTTGTCCAGTACGGACCCCAATTTGCAGAACATTCCCACCCGCACCGAAGAGGGCAAGCAGATTCGTCGCATTTTCGGACCGGGGCCTGGGTATGCTTATTTGATGAGCTGTGATTATTCCCAGGTGGAGCTGCGGATTTTGGCTTGTATTGCCCAGGATAATTTACTTTTGGAGTCCTTCCGTCATGGTCAGGACGTGCATGCCCGCACGGCGGCAGAGGTGTTTGGTTTGCCCTTGGAGGAGGTTACGAGCCAACAGCGTAGTCGCGCCAAGGCGGTAAACTTTGGTATCGTTTATGGCATTAGCGATTTTGGCTTGGCCAATCAGCTGCAGGTTTCTCGCAAGGAGGCCGCAGGTTATATTGAAAGCTATTTTGCACGCTATACGGGTGTGAAAAAATATATGGAGGATATTGTGGCGAAGGCGCGGGAGCAGGGTTATGTGAGCACCTTGATGGGACGCAGACGTTATTTGCCGGATATTCGTCACAGTAATTTTAATTTGCGCAGCTTTGCGGAGCGCACGGCTATCAATACACCGATCCAAGGCACGGCGGCAGATGTTATGAAGAAGGCTATGATTGATGTGGCGCAGGCTTTGGAGACTGCGGGTTGCAGGAGTCGCATTCTTTTGCAGGTGCATGACGAGCTGGTGCTAGAGGTTACCGAGGAGGAGAAGGACAAGGTGGCGGCGATGGTGCAGGCTGCGCAGCCAAAAGCCGTTAGTATGCAGATACCGCTAGTCGC
>CAMFZA010000253.1 GCA_946002345.1 uncultured Phascolarctobacterium sp.
GCTAGCCATTGTTTTTTTTAATTTTGTTGCGCGGCTGGATAATCTTTTTCATGCTTTGAGCACCTTTTTTCAGGATAAATATTACAAAATGGATATTGAGCGGGCCACCTTTTTATATGCTGGCATTTTGATGACCGGTGTGGCCCAGGAAAAGCCGGGCAGTGAGGAATATATTCAATGCTTTTGGGATTATTTTCTCTTTGATTATCGGATGATTAGAAACGATAAATTCCCTCTGCAGCATTTTTATGACAGTGTTTCCCAGATTGGCTTTAGCCAAAGCGGCAAGGTTAGTCGTGATGTGCTTTTGGAGCTTTTGCAGGCGGAGTTGGTCTTTTTCAGTGTGCAAGGAAGGACAGAGGACGGCTTGTTTAGCTGCATGAACATTTTTACTGGGGAGGATTATATGCTGATGCTGCCCTTTGAGGATGATGTGCAGACGGAGAACATGGTTTTTATGGGGCATATCTTCTATAATCAGACCATGGTCATGAACTGCCTGCGAGGGATGCAAATTCCCAAGAGCTCCTTTAAGCGCTTCGTCAAGGTCATGAAGCAGGCCAAGGACTGGGTCAGCATCCGGGAGCAGGGGGAGTTTGGCTGGGGAGACTTTATCAAACGTTATCCCATGTTTGTGCGCCACATGTCCTTGATTTATTCCGCCTATGTGAAGCTGGATGGCTTTAATGAGGTTACTGCTCACCAGCATTATCGTCCTGCACCTAGGTTGAAGGACGCGGTCAGCGATGAGCTTTGGTATGCCATGCAGCCCTACGCCTTTAGCGCCTTTGATATTGAGCTGTCCGAGCAGCTATGGTGTGATTATGTGGCCGCTACGGGCAAGAATGTGGCCGCTATTCGCAGACCGGAAATTTGGGCAGCAGGTGTTATCAATTGCTTTGTACGTGCCAATGGGGTGTATAATTACAAGCCGGAGCATATTTCCACCATGTGTAATGGTGTACCCATCAGCACTATTAACAGGACGACTGCAGAAATTGTAGATAAGCTTTTATTGGAGCCCCATGATCCTCGTTATATTAATGAGGAGGGGCTGTTGATGATGCTACTGATGTAGCCAAGAGGAGATTACCTATGAAATGTGGATTTTGTGGCCGCGAGGGGGCTAAGGGTGCTCTGGAATGCCCCTATTGCCATTATCGCTTTGAAGTGGATGCTCAGGTGCTGACTCCCAATGAAAGGGATACCTTTGATGGTGTGACCATTGAAGAGGATGGTAGCACTGTGGATAACAAAAACGTTTCCCAGGGTCGTGGGCAAGGTGGCTATGACAATAATCGGAATGGCTATGAACAGGGGAGCTTTGGTGGCTACAGCAGCCAGCAGCAGGGTCCTCAAATCAAAGTGCATCGCTTTGGCTGCGGTAGCAGCATCTTGATGACACTGCTCATCCTAGGCGGTATTTTGGCCGTGTTCTTCTTTTTACTGCCCACCTTTATTGTTTTCGCAGCCATCGGCGCAGTAGTGGTATTTATTTTAAGGTTATTTATGTAATATTAATTCCTCAGTCAGCTCGTAAACTAGCTGACAGCTTCCTAAAAAAGGGATAGGGACCAGGAAGTGGTGGAGGAATTATAAAATTTACAAAAAAACACTAGCAGAATTGGCAAAAATCGTGTAGAATATATACTTGATGCACAATGTGTTAAAATAATAGAGGAGGCATATGAATATGCATAGTTACAGCATGGAGCTTGGCGGCAGAACCCTTACCATTGAAGCCGGCAAGATCGCAAAGCAAGCCAATGGCGCTGTATTAGTACGTTATGGCGACACCGCCGTAGTAGTTGCCGTTACCGGCACCAAAACCCGGCGTGTGTGTGTTGACTTTTTCCCTGTGACTGTTGCTTTTGAAGAACAGAGGTACGCTGTGGGCAAGATCCCCGGCGGTTTTATTAAACGTGAGGGCCGCCCCAGCGAGCAGGCCATTTTGACCAGCCGCCTGATTGACCGTCCCATTCGCCCCATGTTCCCCGAGGGCTATCACAACGATGTACAAATCGTTGCTACCGCTGTTTCCGTTGACCCTGACAACGCTCCGGATATGCCGGCTATGGTCGGTGCATCCTGCGCTTTGTCCATTTCTGATATTCCCTTTGAAGGACCTATTGCCGGTGTGCGTGTAGGTCTGATTAACGGCGAATTTATCATCAATCCCACCGTGGAGCAAGCAGCAGTTTCTGAACTGAATTTGGCTGTTGCCGGTACCAAGGACGCTATTTTGATGGTTGAAGCTGGTGCTAAGGAAGTATCCGAAGAAACCATGCTGGACGCTATTTGGTTTGGCCATGGCGTAATCAAGCAATTGGTTGAATTCCAAGAAAAAATCGTTGCTGAAATCGGCAAGACCAAAATGGAAGTACCTGTTTACATTCCTCCTGCTGAATTAGTAACTGAGATTGAAGAATATGGTGCTCAAAAGCTGAAGGACGCCCTGATGGACGCTAACAAGCTGGAGCGTGAAGAGAACGTTGCCAAGGTTAAAGCAGAAATCGCTGAAGTATTCCTGGAGAAGTATCCGGACAATGCTAAGGACGTTGCTTACATTACCCAAAAGCTGGTTAAGAAAATCGTTCGTC
>CAMFZA010000254.1 GCA_946002345.1 uncultured Phascolarctobacterium sp.
CAGAGCTGACTCACAAGCGTCGTTTGTCCGCATTGGGCCCCGGCGGCTTGTCCCCTGAACGGGCTGGCTACGAAGTCCGCGACGTACACAACTCTCAATATGGCCGTATGTGTCCCATTGAGACCCCTGAAGGTCCGAACATCGGCTTGATCGGCTCCCTGTCCACCTTTGCTGTTATCAATAAATACGGCTTCATGGAAACTCCCTATCGCGTAGTTGATAAGGAAAACAAACGCGTTACTAACGAAGTAATTTACATGACTGCCGATGAAGAGGATAAATATATTGTTGCACAGGCCAACGAACCCTTGGATGATGAGGGTTATTTCCTGGGCGAGCGTGTTACTGCTCGTGCTAAGGACGACGTACTTTCCATCGCTCCCGAACGCTGCGATTTGATGGACGTTTCTCCTAAGCAGGTAGTATCTATTGCAACTGCGCTGATTCCCTTCCTGGAAAACGATGACGCTAACCGTGCGCTGATGGGCGCCAACATGCAACGTCAGGCAGTGCCCCTGCTGTGTACCCAAGCTCCTATTATCGGTACCGGTATGGAATACAAGGTAGCCGTTGACTCCGGCGTATGCGTACTGGCTAAGCGTGCCGGCGAGGTTATCCGCGTTGTGGGCAATGAAATCCGCGTGCGTACTGAGAACGGTGAGGTTGACGTTTATCCGCTACTCAAATTCAAACGCTCCAACCAAGGCACCTGCGTAAATCAACGCCCCATTGTTTTCAAGGGCGACCACGTAGAGGCTAAACAGGTTCTGGCCGATGGTCCTGCAACTGACCACGGTGAACTGGCCTTGGGCCACAACGTTATCGTAGCTTACATGCCTTGGGAAGGCTATAACTACGAGGACGCCGTTTTGCTGAATGAGGATTTGGTAAAGGCTGATATCTTTACCTCCATCCATATTGAAGAATATGATTGCGATGCTCGTGATACCAAGCTGGGCAAGGAAGAAATTACCCGTGAACTGCCCAACGTTGGTGACGAGGCCTTGAAGGATCTGGACGAGCGCGGCATTATCCGCATTGGTGCAGAAGTACGCCCCGGCGATATTCTGGTAGGTAAGGTTACTCCTAAGGGTGAAACCGAGCTCACCGCTGAAGAGCGCTTGTTGCGTGCTATTTTCGGTGAAAAGGCTCGCGAGGTTCGCGATAGCTCCCTGCGTGTTCCCCACGGTGAAGCAGGCAAGATTGTAAGCGTTAAGGTCTTCAGCCGTGAAAATGGTGATGACCTGCCTCCGGGAGTAAATGAGCAGGTGCGTGTGCATATTGCCCAAAAGAGAAAGATTTCTGAGGGCGATAAGATGGCAGGTCGCCATGGTAACAAGGGTGTTGTTTCCCGTATCATGGCCCGTGAGGACATGCCCTTCCTGCCCAGCGGTGAGCCTGTACACATTGTGCTGAACCCCTTGGGCGTACCTTCCCGTATGAATATCGGTCAGGTTTTGGAAAACCATTTGGGCTGGGCTGCTCGTGCTTTAGGCATGCAAATTGAAAATGATGCCGAGGGCTTGGTAGAGCGCTTGACCAAGTATGGCTATGACTATGAAAAATATGGCATGCCTAAGACCGTAGAAATTGATAAATTTGGCGATAAGAGCATTAAGGCCGTACAAATTTCTGTGCCCGTTTTCGACGGTGCTCATGAGCAGGATATTGCTGATGCTCTGGAGTTGGCCGGTATTGATAAGACCGCCAAGACCATTTTGTATGATGGCCGTACCGGTGAACCCTTTGATAATCCGGTAACCGTTGGTCTGACCTATTACCTGAAGCTGCACCATTTGGTTGATGATAAAATCCATGCCCGCAGCACTGGCCCGTACTCTTTGGTTACTCAACAGCCCTTGGGTGGTAAAGCCCAATTCGGCGGCCAGAGATTTGGTGAAATGGAAGTTTGGGCGCTGGAAGCTTACGGCGCTGCTTATACCCTGCAGGAAATCCTGACCGTGAAGTCCGACGACGTGGTTGGTCGTGTAAAAACCTATGAAGCTATTGTGAAGGGCGAAAATGTTCCTGATCCGGGCATCCCCGAATCCTTCAAGGTTTTGGTAAAAGAGCTGCAATCCATTGGCTTGGATATTAAGGTACTCAACGAGGATGAGGAAGAAATTTCCTTGCAGGATGACGAGGATGATGATATCCCGACCCGTGAAATGGATGAAGAAAACATCCGTGAAGCCGGCAATATGGAAAATCAGTATGAGGAAGGCCAGGTTGTAGAGCAGGACGATTATGCTGACAATGATGCTAACGATGATATTATTGCCGACATTGGCAATTATGATGATGGCATGACCATCCGTGAAGATCCTGACGCAAATCTGGATGACTACGATAACTAAGAGAAGGGAGCGAATGATTCTTGTTAGATGTAAATAACTTCGTTTCTATGCGTATCGGCTTAGCTTCCCCGGACCAGATCAGAGAATGGTCCTATGGCGAGGTAAAAAAGCCGGAAACCATCAACTATAGAACCTTAAAGCCGGAACGTGATGGCTTGTTCTGCGAAAGAATCTTTGGCCCTACTAAGGACTGGGAATGTCATTGCGGCAAGTATAAACGCATTCGTTATAAAGGCATT
>CAMFZA010000255.1 GCA_946002345.1 uncultured Phascolarctobacterium sp.
ACCCACAGCATAACGGGAACCCAACCAAAAACAGCGGCGGAGATAGGACCAACGATAGGACCTGCGCCAGCGATAGAGGAGAAGTGATGGCCCATTAATACAGCGGGCGGAGTAGGCATGTAGTCCACATCATCACGAAGCTTGTGAGCAGGAGTCACTCTGCTCGGATCGATGCCCCATTGCTTAGCAAGCCAGGCACCATAGGTTACGTAGGCGATAAAGAGAATTACCATTGCGCCTACAAGAAGCATAAAACCACTCATGAAATTCCTTCCTTTCTTTTCTTTGCGACCTTGCAAAATAAAATTGTGTGATAAATCTGCACATTCTATTCATATATAGAGTGCTAGAGTTGGATTAAGTATATCATATTTTGCATTTTTGTCAATTAAATTTATGCAAAAAGGGTAAAATTGTAAACCTGAAAGGACAGATTGACTGATGCTGTTAAGTTGGGTGTACAAATTCTATACACAATAGCTGAATGTATATATTAGGAATTCTGTTTACCAAATTCAAAATACTGCTTGGTTTTACGACCAGCCTTGTTGCAGGTTACTTCCTGCTTGGGGATATCGGCCACATAAATTGCCAAATCGGACCACCCTTTCAGGGTGAAGAAGTAGTCCTTATGATACTTATATGTGCTCAGTTCCTGCTTTAGGCTGGAGTCCATACCTTGCTCACAGATTAGCAGCAGGGCAAAGAGGCTGCTCATATGCTCCGTAGTTGTCTGTAGTGCTTGCATGCGCTTGCGGAGCATTTCTAGATAGGGCTGCAGCTCTTCCTTGGTAACTGCGCCGTTAAAACGCTTTACAAAAAGATATTCATCATGCTTTACACTATAGGTTTTTATGCTGTGTACTAAAAAATAACCTTCATCAGAGGCATGTAGCTCAGCTACCAGGTCGAAAAGTAAACTTTCCTGCACTAAGGCCTTTTTATCAAAATAACGCTCTAGGCGGCGCTCTATTTGTTGTAGATATGCTTGTCCATCCATAAATATGTACCTCATCTAGTTTTTTTCTCTTAGTATAAGCTATGGCAGCTGCTTTTGTCCAGCAAATCTAGGTAAGGGCATCCTGACTTAACGAAATCAACAGTTCAAGGAAATGTAACCTACAGGAGCCTTTTCTGTGAAGCTTTTGCTAATTCTAGAAAATAACTATTTCCTTTTTTTAGCTATATGTTATAATAGTCTATATAATCTATAAGTAATAACTTTGCAAGAGGGGGATTTTCTATGCAATTTCCAATTGTTTTAGGTGTTAGCGCTCGTCATGCTCATCTTTGCCGTGAGCATATGGATATTTTATTTGGTGAGGGCAGTGAGCTCCATCCTAAAAAGGCTATTGGCCAGCCCGGTCAGTATGCCTCCGAGGAGCAAATTACCATGGTTACGCCCAAGGATTCTATGAAGCTGCGTATTATTGGGCCCCTGCGTCCCGAAACGCAAATCGAGCTTTCCTTGACCGATGCTCGCAAGGTGGGCTTGAATGCGCCCATTCGCAACAGTGGTGACATTGCAGGCTCTGCCGGTGCCAAGCTTGTTGGTCCCTGTGGCGAAGTGGAAATTAAGGAAGGCATTATTGTTGCAGCCCGTCACGTGCATCTTTATCCCGAAACTGCCGCCAAGTACGGCCTTGTGGATGGGGATATTGTGGACATCCAAACTGAGGGTGCACGCAGTGTTACTCTGCACAATGTGTTGGTGCGTGCCGGTGTAAAACATGCTGATGAGGTGCATATTGACACCGATGAGGCCAATGCATGCAATTTGGACAGTGGTGTTATGGTTAACATCGTTTATAATAAGTAATTTCTGGGAGATTATAGCATGAAAAAATCAGCTCTTTTGGCTGCTTGTTTAGTATTATGTACTGCCAATGCCTGGGCTTATGAAAACAGCGCAGCAGGCTTTAGCGTTAAGGATGGGCAACCATTTTATAAGATGGAAAGCACTAAGCTGTACGCTTTTTCCAGCTTTAGCACTGATGAGTTTAACAAGCTAAGTGACAAGCGTGAGGGAAGTGTGCATATTGTCAATTACTATGATCAGGCGGAGATGAGCAGGATTTTAGGCGTAAATTACAGCGATGCTTATTTTGCCGCAGAATATGACAAGCTGGCCTTGCTGCAACGCTCTCAGCTGGATTTACAAACTGTTCCCAGTTCGCTGCTGAATTTGAACAATTATTTGGCAGTAGGGGGTAAGGAGTCCCTGCTGTTGGAGGAAACCTTTATTAAGCAGCAGCTGGGAAATATTAAGCCCATGCTGCGCTTGGACAAGCGGGGGCGCCATAAGCTTATTACCCAAAGCTACCTTTACAAGCAGGGTGCTCTGCTGCATCAGCTAGATGTGAGCCTTGTGTCCGCTAATAATATGTTATATTTGCTCACCTCCTTTACCAGCCATAGTGACGCTGCTCCTGATGCTAACCAAAAGGAGAAGACTGCTGCCGCCTTGGAGCAGGTAAAACCAAAGGGTAAGGAACTGCCAGTAGAGCCTGTTGTGCCTAATGCCCAGACGCTGGAGCGGCGGCAACGCGTAGCGCCATCACGAGGGCACCACAGCCCC
>CAMFZA010000256.1 GCA_946002345.1 uncultured Phascolarctobacterium sp.
ATTATATGCTGTGGAAAATGGTATTGCTACCATTACCATGAATCGTCCCAAGAGCCTGAACTCTATGAATGACGCTTTAATCGATGGTCTGCACGAGGCCCTGACCAAGGCCGAGACAGATGAAGCAGTGCGCTGCATCGTGCTTACCGGTAACGGTAAAGCCTTTTGCGCTGGCGGTGATTTGAGCTTTTTGAATGGGTTAGAGGGCACTGCTGCCAAGAAAAGCTTTATTGCCAAGGTTGGCGCCGTTGCGAAACGCATCACTGTTATCGAAAAGCCCATTATCGCTTGGGTAAACGGTGTTACTGCCGGTGCCGGCGTAAACCTCATGCTGGCCTGTGATTTAATTTACGCTTCCCATAAGGCTAAATTTGGCGAAAGCTTTGCCAAGGTAGCCCTGATTCCCGACTGTGGCGGTCTTTACTTCCTGCCTAAGGCTATAGGCATCCACAAGGCCAAGGAGCTGATGTTTACCGGCGATTTGATCGATGCGCCCACCGCAGAGCGTTTGGGCATGGTAAACGACGTAGTGGAGGAAGAATATCTGAAGGACAAGGTTTACGAAATGGCTGCTAGATTAGCTGCCAGTGCACCTTTGGCCATCGGCCTGACCAAAAAATATCTCAATGATACCGGTCTAACTCTGGACGAGGTACTGAACATTGAAGAAACCACCCAACCCTTGCTCATGGGTACTGCTGACTGCAAGGAGGGCATTGCCGCTTTCTATGGCAAGCGTCCGCCGGTTTTCACAGGTAAATAACTAAAGCTTTACGGAATCGTCAAATAATTGATGCTGGCGATTCCTTTTTCTTTTGACTAAGGTGGCTTGGATGTTGTATAATTGTAATATTAGAAGTGTGCCTACTACATGCTTTAGTATTATAGCTGGAGGAAATAATGCTCGATTTTGCTTCGATGATTTATCGCATCCCGGCGCTGCTGTTTGCGATTTCTATTCATGAATATGCTCATGCTCAATGTGCCGACAGCATGGGGGACCCCACTGCCCGCTACATGGGCCGTTTAACCTTCAATCCCTTGGCTCATCTTGACCCCATTGGCGCTATTTTGCTGGTGGTGGCAGGCTTTGGTTGGGCTAAGGGCGTGCCTATTAATATTAATAATTTCCGCAACCGCCGCGAGGGCATTTTGAAGGTTTCCTTTGCCGGTCCTGCGGCCAACTTGTTCCTGTGCTTTTTGGCAGCCATGATGATGGCTTTTTTAGGACGGATGGGCATGCTCAGCGACGGCTTGTATCGCTTTTTATTCTGGATGCAGCTGTATAACGTTTGGTTCGCCTTTTTCAATTTGATTCCCGTGCCGCCCTTGGATGGTTCCCGTATTTTGAGCGAGCTTTTGCCAGCCAAGCAGTCCTGGCAATTTAACCAAATCGTGGACCGCTACGGCTTCTATATTTTGATTGCTCTTGTTTTTACCGGTATCACCAGCATGATTATCAATCCCTTGGCTAACGGCTACCTGCGCCTGATTCAAGGTCTGCTGGGCCTGGTGTTTTAAACTAACCTTATGAGTCAAGTATCCTTAAAGCTATCTGCCTTTGAAGGGCCTCTTGATTTATTAATGCATTTAATCGAGAGTAATAAAATCGATATTTATGATATTCCCATTGTGGAAATAACCGAGCAATACATTGGTTATTTGCGTAATTTGCAGGAGTTTGATATGGAGCTGGCCAGTGAGTTTCTCGTGATGGCGGCCACGCTTTTGCAGATTAAATCCCGCATGCTCCTGCCCAAGGAGATTAGGGAGGATGAGCAGGAGGAGGAAGACCCTCGCCTGCAGCTGGTACAGATGCTGGTGGAATATCGCCGCATTAAGGGTGCCGCTGTGAATTTGCGCTATTTGAAGGAGCAGGCGGACCGTTATGTGCAGCGAGAGCCCCTGTTCGCTAATTTAGTGGAGCGCTATGTGCCCAGCTATCCTGTGCAGGATTTGCTGCTGGCTTTGGGCAATGTGCTTCGGGACAGCGGTCGCCCCTTGGCCTATATTGAGCCCCAGGCCTTTAGTGTTCAGGAAAAAATGGCGGCTATCCTGCAGCGCTTACAGGCCCACCCCGGTGGTTTTTTGCTCAATGATTTATTGTCATCGGGCAAGAATGGGGAAAAGGTGGCGGCCTTTTTAGGAGTTCTGGAGCTGCTCAAGATGGGACTGATTACCATTACCCAGCACGCGGCCTTTGCGCCCATTTATATCTTTAGTAAACAGGGGGAAGCAAGCCATGTATCATGATAAAATGGTGGGAGCCCTGGAGGCAGTGTTATTTGCCGCAGGGGAGCCCCTGACAGTGGCCGAGCTGGCCCAATGCCTGCAGCTGGAAAAGTCCCAAATTTGGGAACTGCTCTCCTCTTTAGAGCATAGCTACGAGGAGGACTGCCGGGGACTGATGCTGCGTCAGGTTGCCGATGGCTACCAGCTGGTGACCAAGCCCACTCATTACGCCTTGGTCAATAATTTGAGCCGTAAAAAAGAGGTCAAGCTGACCAATGCGGCCATGGAAACATTGGCCATTATCGCCTTCAAGCAGCCCATTACTCGGG
>CAMFZA010000257.1 GCA_946002345.1 uncultured Phascolarctobacterium sp.
AAGGTCATACCCACCCAAAAGCTGCAGCTGCGGGTGGCCCGGGTTAGTTAAGGGCCCTAAAATATTGAATACGGTGCGAATACCCAGCTCCTTGCGGATAGGGCCCACATACTTCATAGAAGTGTGATATTTTTGAGCGAAGAAGAAGCACATGCCAACCTTTTCCAACAATTCAGCACATTTTTCCGGAGATTGTTGAATATTTACGCCCAAGGCCTCCAAGCAATCAGCAGTGCCACATTTGGAGGAAGCAGCTCTATTGCCATGCTTAGCGATTTTTACGCCACCAGCAGCTGCTACCAAAGCAGAGGTAGTGGAAATATTAAAGCTGTTAGCACCATCACCGCCGGTGCCCACAATTTCAGTGATCTCTAAATCAGTGGTGAAGGGCAAAGCATGGTCACGCATAGCAGCGGCACAGCCGGCAATTTCTTCAGTAGTCTCTGCCGTGGTGCTCTTGGTGGAAAGGGCTGCCAAAAAGGCTGCATTTTGGGTGGCTGTGGTTTCGCCACTCATAATCTCATTCATTACGGTATAGGCTTCGTCATAGCTCAAATCCTGCTTGTCAACGATTTTTACAATTGCTTCTTTAATCATGTTTATCTCTCCCTTTTCGTATTTGGCTCCCTTTTCAAAGGGAGCTGTCAGCAAAGCTGACTGAGGAATTTTATAAGCTTAAGAAATTCTTCAATATAGTCCTGCCCTCAGGTGTCATAATGGACTCGGGGTGGAACTGCACACCATAAACCTTATATTCCTTGTGCTGCAAAGCCATAATCTCATGCTTCTTTGTCTCGGCAATCACCTCGAGACATGCAGGCAAGCTTTCCGGCTCCACAATCAGAGAATGATAGCGAGCTGCTTGAAAGCCCTCCTCCATCCCCTGCAGCAAAGGACTATCCTTTAGAATATGGATACGGTCACTTTTTCCATGAACAATCTCCGGTGCGTGGATTACCTTCCCACCGAAGGCTTCGCCAATGGCCTGATGCCCCAAGCACACGCCCAAAATAGGATATTTGCCGCTCAGCTGTTTAATAACCTCTAGGCAAATACCTGCCTGCTGAGGATTGCCCGGTCCCGGGGAAATAATGATATGATCGGGGTGCAGTGCTTCAATCTCCGGAATGGTGATTTTATCATTGCGCACCACCTTAATATCAGGATTAATTTCACCAATCAGCTGGTACAGATTATGAGTAAAGCTATCGTAATTATCAACTATTAAAATCATGCTTACTCCTCCTCTGCTGTCATGCGCAGGGCGTTCATGCAAGCCCCGGCTTTATTCACTGTTTCTTGGAATTCGTTGTCCACCACACTGTCGAAGACGATGCCGCCGCCAGCCTGGATATAAACTCTATCATTTTTCTTCACCATGGTGCGGATGGTAATGCAAATATCCATGTTGCCACCAAAATCCAAATAGCCCATACCACCACCGTAAATCCCCCGGCGCTCCGGCTCCAGCTCGTCGATAATCTCACAGGCTCTAATCTTGGGCGCACCGCTTAAGGTACCTGCCGGGAACACGGCTCTGAGAGCATCAAGGGCGTCCTTGTCCTCACTGAGCTGACCAGTAACCTTACTGGTGATGTGCATTACATGGCTAAAGCGCTTAATGGCCTTGTAGTCGCTAACCTTGACGGTGCCAAAGTCACACACACGACCCACATCATTGCGGCCCAAATCCACCAGCATATTATGCTCGGCAGTTTCCTTTTCGTCAGCAAGCAGTTCCTGCTCAAGGGCCAGGTCCTCCGCCACGGGCTTGCCACGACGGCGTGTGCCTGCAATGGGCATGCTGATGACCTTGTGGCCCACCACCTTGAGCAATGTTTCCGGCGAACTGCCGGCAATTTCCACATCGTCATTATGCATAAAGACCATGTACTGGGAGGGATTGGTGGTGCGCAAATAGCGATAAGCGCTTAGTAAATCCTGATCATAGGTAGCACTAAATTTTTGCGCATACACAATTTGGAAAGCATCACCATTTTTAATATATTCCTTACATTTGAGGATGTTTTGATTATATTGCTCACGACTTTGATTGCTAGTGAACTGTCCCAGCTTCGCCTTAGGCGGATTATAGGGTTGGATGGGCATCAGCAGCATCTTTTCCATGGCTGCTATTTCCCGCTCCGCCCGAGCATAGTTGACCTCCACATTATCAGTCTTTACATTGGCAATCAAGAAGATTTTTTGCTTGAGATGGTCAAAGGCTATAAGCTTATCAAAAAGCATCAAATCCACATCGGCAAAATCTGCCTGGCGCTCCTTGTTAACCTTCATATCCGGCTCACAATAGCGCATGAAGTCAAAGCCAAAGGTACCAACCAAGCCACCGGTAAAATTAGGTAGGCCCTCAATTTGGGGCGCCTTATACTCGGCCAGCATATTGCGGATACAGTTCAAAGGATCCTTCTCCTGATACTTCACTGCCGCGCCACTGATGATTTCTGCATTACCATCGGTGATTTTAAAACGCAGCACCGGATCATAGCCCACAAAGGAATAACGTGCCCAATGCTCGCCACCCTCGATACTTTCCTAGAGGA
>CAMFZA010000258.1 GCA_946002345.1 uncultured Phascolarctobacterium sp.
TGCTGCGGAGCAGTTCCGCAATACCTCTCAGCATCCGCACCTAGGTATTGCCGCAGCGGTTGGCATTAATGGCAGCAAAAAAGGCAGCGACGATCAACAGGAATTGGATGGGCAGGCCGTACTTACCGTAGCCGATGCCAAGCAGTAAGACCATGCCTAGAAGTGGAACAAGCGCTTCACTAAAAGTAGGCTTTCTAAGAGCAGTTTTTTTCGGTTTCATAATCATGCTTCTCCTAAATAGAAATTTACTTTTTGCGAGTGATGGTCATAGCGCAGCCATGGCCCTCACCATCAGCAATGGTAGTGGGAAAATCAATGTCAACATGCACAAAGGGTTCACAGATTGCATAGTCGCAGTGACCAAGCATGTCGCGGCAGAACATTTTAATTTCTTCCTTACTTAATCCTAGCTCAGTCAGTGCCTCCACATGGGGGCAGCAATGGAAAATCTTGACAGCCTTATCATCATCAAGCTGTTCAATGGTTTGCTCAAATACCAGTAGGCCACCGCGAGAGGTTTGACCAAGAAGAGCTTCTTTAGGACCAACGTTTTCGCCGCCACCATATTTAGCAGCAATTTTGTTGCCCTGGTACAGGCCAAAATCATAGCTTCCCTCACGGATAACGCGGTTGGCATCCACTTCAGGATAAAGTTCTTTTAGCTTGCGCCAGATAAAATAGACCTGTCTGGTGCGATCCTTGTAGGCATCCTTGACCGCCTGATGAAACTCCTCCACGGTAGCAGGTTGATCGATTTTTGAGTGCTCCATAAACTCTTTAATTTCTTCAGTACTCATAAGATGGTTTCTCCCTTCTAAAAATAACAGCTAAGAATATTATACACTTGATTGGGTTTAATTACCATACTTGAAAAGAAAAATGGGGCAGGCCCAGATTAAAAGAAAATGCCCAGCCTGTTGGGGCTGAGCATTAATTTAAGCATTAGTCTTGGCCAGGAACCTTCAGCACGGCACCGGTAGCAGCAGAGGAAACCAGAGCTGCGTAGCGAGCCAGATAGCCGGATTTAACCTTGGGCTCGGGGCAAACCCACTTAGCACGACGTGCAGCCAGCTCTTCGTCGGTCAGCTTTACGTTCAAGGTACGGTTGGGAATATCGATTTCGATAATATCGCCATTTTCAATCAACGCGATATTGCCGCCCTCGCGAGCTTCGGGAGAAATATGGCCGATGCAGGCGCCGCGGGTTGCGCCGGAGAAGCGACCATCGGTCAAAAGCGCAACGTCCTTGTCATGACCCATGCCTGCCAGTACGGAGGTGGGGTTCAGCATTTCGCGCATGCCGGGGCCACCCTTAGGACCTTCGTAGCGATTAACTACATCGTCACCGGATAGTACTTCCTTGCCGCAAATTGCTGCAATGGCTTCATCCTCAGAGTTGTAAACCTTAGCCGGGCCACTAAATACCTTCATGCTGGGGTCAACAGCGGATTCCTTAACAACGGAGCATTCCGGAGCAATATTGCCCTTCAAAACAGCGATACCGCCGGTCTTGTTGTAGGGGTTTTCAATGCTGTGAATAACATCCGGACGTTGAATTTCAGCGCCTTCGATGATTTCGCCAATGGTCTTGCCGCTAACAGTGGCGCAATCCTTATTGATGATGCCCAAACGGTCCAGTTCATGCATAACAGCGGGGATGCCGCCAGCTTCGTTTAGGTCGATGATATGGTGGCTGCCGCCGGGGGACAGCTTGGTCAGATACGGAGTGTGCTTGGAGATTTCGTCGAAGAGCTCCAAGGGCAGCTGCAAACCAGCTTCATGCGCAATGGCGGGCAGATGCAAAGCAGTGTTGGAGGAGCCGCCGATAGCCATATCCACGGTGATAGCATTCTTGAAGGCTTCCAGTGTCATGATATCGCGGGGGCATTTGTTTTCAGCAACCAGCTTCATCACAGCCATGCCTGCATGCTTCGCAAGGGCAATACGTTTGCCATTATAGGCAGCGGGAATGGTACCATTGCCGGGCAGACCCATGCCCAAAACCTCGGTCAGGCAGTTCATGGTGTTAGCAGTGAACAGGCCGGAGCAGGAGCCGCAGCCAGGACAAGCGCAATGCTCGATTTCGCTTAATTGGCAAGCATCGATTTGGCCGGATTCAAAGCGACCTGCTGCTTCAAAGACAGTGGATACGCTGATATCCTTGCCGTGCAGACGGCCGGGCAGCATGGGGCCACCGCTGACTACAACAGCAGGAATGTTCAAACGGGCTGCTGCCATGAGCATGCCGGGAACAATTTTATCGCAGTTAGGAATCAAAATTAAGCCATCAAAGGCATGACCATTAGCCACAGCTTCAATGGAGTCAGCAACCAGCTCACGGCTGGCCAGAGGATATTTCATGCCGTCGTGACCCATGGCGATACCATCGCAAATACCGATGGCGGGGAACTCGATAGGAGTACCGCCGGCTTCCAAAACACCATATTTAGCTGCTTGAGCAATAGTGTCCAGATGCATATGGCCGGGGAGGATTTCGTTGGCGGCACAGCAAAAGCCGATAAACGGTTTTGGTAATTCTTCTTCAGTATATCCCCTGGCA
>CAMFZA010000259.1 GCA_946002345.1 uncultured Phascolarctobacterium sp.
GCCTTCAAGCCCGCTTCACTTAATGCTGCAGATAAATTGGCTGCAGTGGTCGACTTTCCTATGCCACCCTTACCATAAATAGCGATTTTTTTCATGCTCTAGCCCCCTAAATTTTCTCTAGTCTAAGTCCAGCAATTGTGATATAATTTCTTATATGATATATTTCTGATTCTAAACTATATACCTAATATACTGTCAAGCTTAAGAGGAATAATTATGAATAAAATTTCCTTAGAAAATTGCTTCACTGCTGGCGAACTGGCCAGCTTGTTTGGCATTTCTAAACAAACACTACTTTATTATGACCGCATCAAGCTACTCTGCCCGGATTTCATTAGCGATAATGGCTATCGCCATTATTCTATTAATCAGTATCTAGATTTAGAAATAATCGTTAATCTTCGTTCTCTGAATATACCTATTTCTGACATTAAAGAATATCTTGAACACCGTAATAAATCAGAATTCGTAAAACAACTTGAGAAAAAACGTGCTGAATGCCAAAGTATAATCAAGGAAAACGAAAGGATCATGGCTTCCATTGATTTTATAGAGGAAAATATGGCCCAACACAAGAATTTACCCTTAGGACAACTCCCCGTATCTTGCCGCGAGGAACGTATACGGCGCTTGACAATTGGGTTGAGCACGGATAATGGTAAAAAGCGCATTAGCAAATTTGCCCATCATTCGCAAATAGTCTTTCATAATCGTGGCTTTATTAATAAGCAAGCAGGTTGGATCATTGATCAAAAGGACTTTTTTGAAAATGGCAATTATAATTGTTCCCAAGCCTTTTTCTCTTTTTCTGAGCATCAAAAGGGTCATTATAAGACACCTCGCACACCCTTGCCCATGGGCTTGTATTTGGAACTCTATTTTAAAGGCACCTATGCTGCGCAGGCTCTTCAGCTTAAAGAAAAGATTTATGCCTTCATGCAGCGTAACGATTTTGCTCCCTGCAGTAACATTTATGTTCTCCCCATCGAAAACCACTGGCTTAATGAGGATATTAATAACTATATTAACCTCATTTTTCTACAGGTGCAGTCCACTAAAATTGTCTAGAAACTGTACTCTTGCAAACAATAAAAAAGTACGTCAGAGCATGTAACTTATCTCTGACGTACTTTTTGCTTATGTGACTTATTTTTGCTTGCAATGACCGGTAGTTTGACCAGTGCGAATTTTTTTAGCAATCTCGTGAGCTTCAGCAACAGATTTGCCATTTGCCAAAGCTGCCTTCATATGAATCATAGCGCTACGATATTTGGCATGAGCCTCATCCTTGGGAATGGATTCAATATCCATCGGGTTAAACTCCATAATTTTTTTGAAGAGCGCATGAATTTCTTCGGAGGATTTGCCAGCCTTTTTAGCTGCTTCCACGTGCTTCATAGCACTTTCGTAACGCTTTTTACCATGGGGATCGGTAGGAACTTGAAACTTTGCATGAGTGCAGGTCATATTAGTCACCTCTTTCTTTAGGATGAATATACTATACACCATATAGTAACTTTATGGTCAAGCATTATTTTTCTGGGGTATTCAATTAGAATGAAAGAAGCAAATCATTTGACACAGTCATTTGCATTTGCTCTTTAGCTTTTCTTTATAGTTTTAAGCGGTGTACCAAAGCGTTTAAAACAGCTTCACGCACAGCCTTCAAGGGATATTCATCCCTATCAATGCGTTTACCAACTTTGCAAGTCTTTGCTCCAGCCTTGTTGGCAATTTTTGACAACAATGACCTCTTGCACATTCTTGTATATAGAATAACCTTTCATCCAATGTTTTTGTTTTATGCAAAATTTCCATATGATGCGTAAAACTAATTTCTAAAAATGATTTTATCGGAAATTCGTTAGCTACTGGCAATCGATTATTGAAAACGAACCAGCCTACATTATTGGCCTGTTCTAATTTGATAGCCGTGGCTACCGATTTGCTCGCCAAGCAGAAGTCTTCTTTAGTACGTAAATACGGCTTCCATTCTTCAAAAAACTGACGCATCAATTTGATATTGCCAGCAGAAAAGCCACGAAGACCAGGTAGTTCTTCACGTAAACGAGCACTTATTTCATCTATAGCACCAGTTCCCCACGTTCCTTCTCTAGAATTGCTAGAAACATATCCTCCAATAGCGTAATAAAGAGACAACATTTCTGCGTTAGTATATTTAGCTGCCCTGCTCTGGCTTCTTAAAATCGCTATATAACGCAAAAACCTGCACCCTTACGGATGCAGGTTTTTTATAGAGGGGAGGTAGTATGCCACCAAACGAGCTAAGGCTCGCTTGGTTATTGCTTGTTTTTTAAGACCTTGACAACCTCGCTTGTCAAATCCTTGCCACCGGTAACCATAGCTTGAATATTCACCACGCTCTTGATACCTTGGGCAGCTGCTACCTGGTCAATGGTAGTGCGGATAGTTTTTTGGACAGGAGCCATTTTTTTTGCTTCCAAGTCGGCCCGCTCCTTGTTCAGCTTTTGCTCGAAATCCGGGTGTGCGTTAGTTACCTAGGTGTTGGCCGCGGCGTTG
>CAMFZA010000260.1 GCA_946002345.1 uncultured Phascolarctobacterium sp.
AAGTCGCAACAAGTATTTGCAGGTAGTGCTGGATAAATTTGAAGCAGGCTTCCACAGTGGGCGCGAAATGTACAATAGCCTGATGAGATGGTGCCTTGAAAGGCCTAAAAAGGTTGTTCTTGTCAGCGTTTTGAGCTTGGGCTTAAATCTGCTTTTGCTGCCCTTCGTTGGCACAGAATTCACACCCACCTATGACTCTGGCGAGTTCACCGTCAATGTGAAGGCTCCCATTGGCAGCAGTCTGCAAAAGACAGTGGAACTAGCCACCCCCTTGCAGCAATACATCAGTAATTTGCCCGAGGTCAAGATTGTGGCCTTGAATATTGGTAACGGCCGTAACCCTGTTAACCAGGGCTCCTTGGATATTCGTCTAAAGCCCTCTAACGAACGTACGCGCAGCATGCAGCAGATCATGGATGAGCTGCGTGCTAAATTCGGTAACACGGAAGGACTTAAGGTTTCTGTTGTTTCCAACCAGGGCGGTGGTCGTGGTGACAGCCGTCCCGTACAGATTGGTTTGCGTGGCAACAATATTAAAGAGCTGAAGAAATATGCGTTGGATTTGGCAGATATGCTTAAAACCGTGACCGGCGCTACGGACGTGGATATTTCTGACTCCGAGGAAGAGCCGGAAATTATTATTCGCGTGGACCACGCCAAGGCCAGCCAGCTGGGATTGGATGCTACCGAACTGGGCAAGGTAGTGCAAATGGCCTTTATGGGCAAGAGCACCTCTAACAGCTATACTATTGGCGATAATGACTATGATATTATTTTGCAAATGCCCTTGGCAGAGCGTAATGATATTAATGCAGTGGCTAATTTGCGTGTTTCCAATAGTAGTGGTACCTTTGTGCGCTTGGGGGATATTGCTACCGTAAGGTATGGCAGTGGTCCTACTCGTATCGAGCGCGAGGATAAGCAGCGCCAGATTGTGGTTTATGCCAACACGGTGGGTATTTCTCCAGGTGATTTGATTAAAAAGGCTACTACAGAGTTTATTCCTGAGCTGAATATGCCGCCTGGCTACAATTATAAGATGATTGGTCAGGCCGATAATATGGCTCGTTCCTTTAAAGAGGTTGTAAAGGCAGTGGTTTTGGCCATTGTCATGGTTTATATGACTCTGGCGGCTCAGTTTGAAAGCTTTTCCCAGCCTCTGATTATTATGGCATCCTTGCCCTTTGCGATTATTGGCGCTGTGCTGGGACTTTTGGTATCAGGGCAGACGGCCAATATGATGAGTATGATTGGCTTTATCATGCTGCTTGGCTTGGTTACCAAGAATGCGATTTTGCTTTTGGACTATGCTAATCAAGCCCGTGAGCATGGCATGGGCCTAAAGGAGGCTACATTAGAGGCCTGCTCCCTGCGTCTGCGCCCCATTTTTATGACTACATTGTCCACTATTTTGGGAATGATGCCCATTGCTTTGGGCATTGGCGAGGGTGCGGAGCTGCGCCAGTCCATGGGCGTGGTTTTGGTAGGTGGCTTGACAACCTCCACCATGCTTACTTTGATTGTTATTCCGCTGCTGTATTTGCTCTTTGAGGATTGGAAGCTGAAGCATTATCAGGCTAAAGGGGAGTAGAGTTCTTCTATATAAGATTTTGCTAATAGCCTTTGTTCTGTTACTTTTTCGAGCGACCGAAAAAGTAACAAAAAGGTCGCGCGCTTTTAGAAAGCGCGGGAAACAATTAATTATTTTTATATCCCCCTTTGTTAGTTTTATGCTTTACTTGATGCGTGCATGACTTACTTCGAGGAAGCTGTTACAGTCGGTGTAAATAAGAACTTTCCTTTTCATGTGCTTTCATGTAGTGCGGCATGCTTGCTAAACTTTTGGAGATGTGGTATGAGTAAATTGAATGATAGTGAATTTAAGAAGTATTTAGAAGATGTACGCAAAAATATTAGTAGTGTTTTAGACATCACCAAAGAGAAGAGTATTAACTACGGTCACCAATTTGTTGTAGAGCTGGCTCAGGCAAAGTTAACCTTGAACATTTACAATGGGAAAAAAGGGTTAAGCTATGTTTTTTCGGGCGATAGTGCCTTGGAAGGCAAGGTGAGGGAGCTGTTGGGTGAAGCTCAGCAGTGCCCTGCTCAAGGAAGTAGTGTGGCAAGCTCCGGCGCTGAAGCAAGCGTTGGCGCAGCGCAGCCCCTACCGCGGGGCAAATGGGCCGGCAGTGATGAGTCCGGCAAGGGAGACTTTTTTGGTCCCTTGGTTGTCTCTGCGGTGGTGGTGGACGACAGCACCGCTGCCAAGCTGGCGGCGGCCGGCGTTAAGGACTGCAAGCTTTTGACCGATAAGAAAATTCTGCAGCTGGAGGATGTTATCAAGTCCACAGTGGTGGATTTTAGCGTGCTGGAGCTAAAGCCCAAGGCTTATAACCTGCGCTATGAGCAGGTGCTGGCCCAAGGGGGCAAGCTGAACCAGCTTTTGGGCTATGGCCATGTGGCAGCCCTGAGCCAAGTCTTGGAGCGGCACGCGGATAGTCACGCCGCTTTAATCGACCAATTTACTACTTCACTGGA
>CAMFZA010000261.1 GCA_946002345.1 uncultured Phascolarctobacterium sp.
AAGTTTTTGATTACACCAATTATCATTTTGGTAGGTATGCTGAGCCATTTGGGTCCTGATACTGGTTATGTAATTATTATTCCCGTGGCTGCCTATATGTTTTATGCCACTGGCAAGCATCCCTTGGCTGGTATTGGTGCTTCCTTTGCTGGTATCGCTGGTGCTTTTGCGGCCAACTATACTCCGTCTGCCATCGATCCTGTTATTCAAGGCTTTACTCAAAGTGCAGCGCAAATCATTGATCCTAGCTATCAAGTAAACGTGCTCTGCAACTATTTTTACGCCTTTGGCGCTACCTTTGTGGTTATCCCCAGCTGCTGGTATGTAACCGAGCGGATTGTGGAGCCCTGGCTGTGGAAAAACTGTCCTTTGGACGACAATATTGATGTGGGCGAGGATGGCAATACCGAAGTTACCGCTCGCGAAAACAAAGCCTTCTACGCTGCTACTGCTGTGCTGTTGGCCATGGTAGTGGGACTAGTTGCACTTTTGATTCCTCAAGACTCCATTTTGCGCGACTCTAATGGCATGTTGGCCAGCTTCAAGGCTCCTGTAATGCAGTCCATCGTTTCCCTGCTCTTTATCTTCACTGGTGCAGTAGGCTTGGTTTATGGTGTTTTGGTAGGCAAATTTAAGTCCTCCAAGGATGTTACCAAAGCTATGGAGGATATTACCAAGACCTTGGTACAATTGATTGTCTTCTATTTCTTTGCTGCGCAATTCCTCTATGCTTTTGGTGCCTCCAATATGGGCGCATTGATTGCTGTTGCTGGCGCTGAATTCTTAAAATCCTTGGCTCTGCCTCCCCAAATTACTGTTTTTGGTATCATCATTTTCGTTGCCTTCCTGAATTTGATCATCACCTCTGCTTCCGCAAAATGGGCCATTTTGGCACCGATTTTTGTGCCCATGCTGATGGCTGTAGGCATTGCCCCAGAGCTGACCCAGGTGGCCTTCCGTGTCAGCGACTCTGCTGTCAACGTTGTAACACCCATGTTTGCCTTCTATCCTCTGATCATCCTGTACTGCCAAAAGTATGTGAAGAGCGCCGGCATCGGCACCCTGAGCTCCTTGATGCTGCCCTATACAGTGGCCTTGCTGGTAAGCCTGACCATTATGCTGTATATATTCTGGGGTTTGGATATTCCCTTGGGCTTACAGGCCGACTACGTATATCCCAGAAGAATGTTGTAAGAAAGGAAGTTTTGAAATGACTAATATGCAAGAGCGTTTAACAGCGCGTTTTTTGCGCTATGCTGCGATTAATTCCCAAAGCGTGGAGGGAGCTCCCGTTGTACCCTCCACTCCTGGGCAACGTCAGCTGGCTGAGCTGCTGAAAAATGATTTGGCTGAGCTGGGCCTTGTAGACTTGGAAATCAGCGAGTATTCCGTGCTCACTGGCCATCTGCCCAGCAATTTGCCTGCTGGCTACCATAAGGTGCCCACCGTGGGCTGGGTTGCACATTTGGACACCGTCAACGTAAATCTGTCCGGTGATGTACACCCTCAAATCGTGAAGAATTATCAGGGTGGGGATGTGCTGCTGAATGCAGAAAAACAGATTTATATCAAGGTCAGCGAGCATCCAGAGCTGGAAAAATACATTGGCAGTGATTTGATTACCAGTGATGGTACCTCCGTACTGGGTGCGGATAATAAAGCCGCTATTGCCAATTTAATGGTGGCTTTGGAAACCTTAAAGGCTGATTCTAGCATTCTCCATGGTGACATTTATGTTTGCTTCGTGCCCGATGAGGAAGTGGGCTTGTGTGGCTCTAAGAAGCTGGACTTCAGCAAATTTCCCGTGGATTTTGCTTATACCATCGACTGCTGCGAACTGGGCGAGGTGGTTTACCAAACCTTTAATGCCGGCAGTGCCACCATTAAGGTGCAGGGTGTAACCGCTCATCCCATGTCTGCCAAGAATACTCTGGTTAATCCTACACTGGTGTGCGTGGATATTATTAACTGCTTTGATAGAATGCAAACTCCAGAGCACACTGAGGGAACAGAGGGCTTTATTTGGGTAGAATCCATGCAGACCAATGTGTCCGAGGCAACCTTGAATTTGAAGATTCGTGACCATAGTAAGTCCATGTACGAAGCACGTAAAAAGTACATCACCGACGCAGTGGACTATGTCAAGTCTAAAAACCCCAAGGCCAAAGTGGAGCTGGAAATCGTGGATGTGTATGGCAATATTGCTGACGCCCTCACCGAGGACAATCGTGCCTGTGTAGGTCATATTTTTGAGGCTATGCAGGAGCTGGGGATTACTCCCAAGGACATTGCTATGCGCGGTGGCACTGATGGCTCCTTTATTTCTACCAAGGGTATTCCCACGCCTAACTATTTCACCGGCGCTCATAATTTCCACTCCTATGCCGAGTTTATGCCCATGGACGCAGTGGAAAAGAGCTGCCAAATGACACTGAAGCTGATTGAGCTGATTACAAAATAAGGAAAAAGCAACTGGCCAGAGCCAGCGCTTGCTTAGGCAGTGTCATTATGC
>CAMFZA010000262.1 GCA_946002345.1 uncultured Phascolarctobacterium sp.
CCCCGGACCCCGGCCGCGCCATCCTCAAACATATTCACGACATCTTTTTCTTCGAGTACGGTCATGTCTATATCTCCTTTTCTATTTAGCTTACTACAAAGCCGGTGAGAAAGTACCAGAGACGAGGAAGGGCGACGACGGCGTACTAGAGGTACGTCTAGGAGCCCTAACAAAGTATATGGTGCTTTATCGACGGCTTTTATCCTTGAATCTCTTCTACAATTGCCAAAGCAGCTGCTTGTCTGTTTTCAGCTTTAGTAATGGGTCGACCCACCACGATGTGGCTGGAGCCATTTTTAAAGGCACCGGCCGGGGTAGCTACGCGACTTTGGTCATCCAAGGATGCACCCGCCGGACGCACGCCGGGGGTAACGATCAAAAAGTCCTCGCCACAGGCTGCACGAATGCCAGCTGCCTCACGAGGGGAAGCTACCACGCCATCCATACCAGCCTCCTTGGCCAGCTTAGCCAAACTAATTACCTGCTCGGCAATGGTGTTCTTGTAATTCAAATCAGCAAATTGCTCATCATCCATGCTGGTGAGAATTGTTACAGCAATCAGCTTGGGAGCAGGACGACCTGCTTTAGCAGCAGCCTCATGCACTGCCTTAACAGCCTCGGCCATCATCTTTTTGCCACCAACTGCATGCACGTTCATCATATCCGCACCTAAATCGCTAAGTACTGTGAGAGCATGAGCTACAGTGTTAGGAATATCCTGCAGCTTCAAATCCAGGAAAACATGCTTGCCCTGTGCTTTTAAGAAGGTGATGATTTCGCTGCCCACTGCGTAGTACAGCTCCATACCTACCTTGTAGTAGCTAACGGCCTCGTCCAACTCCAGCACGCAAGCCTTGGCCTGCTCCAAGGTGGGAAAGTCCAGCGCTACGATTAGTCTATCATCATGTTTCATATTGTTCTCCCAAAAGGCGTTATAAGCAACCTTATACTTCGTCATAGCTAGTAGACTTGCTCGACGTACTGACAGTACGCCATCGCTGGGGCTACGTCCCTATTCCTCGTCTTCCGGCACATCTAACGTATTTAAAATTTTTATAAATATATACCAACCCTTTTGGTATGAAGTTGACTAGATACTATTTAAACAAAGGCATGGAGGCCTTTCCATTGGGCAATGCCAAGCCTACAATGTCGGTAATATTTTGCACCTTGTGGCGGTCCAAATAAGCTAACATACCCTGAGCAATGGTTTCAGCGATATCCGGATGCACGAAATTAGCTGTGCCCACTGCCACTGCACTAGCGCCAGCAAGCATAAACTCAATAGCATCCTCAGCACACATAATGCCACCCATACCAATAATGGGCACCTTAACAGCTTGCGCCACCTGATATACAAGGCGCACCGCTACAGGGCGCACTGCCGGACCACTCAAGCCACCGGTCACATTGCCCAGCACAGGACGTTGGCGCTCAATATCAATTTTAGTACCCAGCAGGGTATTGATCATAGAAATAGCGTCAGTGCCTGCCTCCTCCACAGCCTTAGCCATGGATACAATATCGGTAACATTGGGGGATAGCTTAGTAATTACCATTTTGGAGGTGTTGGACTTCACTTGATTTACTACCTCGGCTGCCGCCTCGGGACAGGTACCGAACACGATGCCGCCCTCCTTCACATTGGGGCAGGAAATATTGATTTCCACTGCGTCCACACCAGCCACATCCAGCTTTTTGGCAACCTCGCCGTACTCCTCAGGGGAATGGCCATAAATGTTCACAATAACAGGCACATCATATTTGCGCAGCTCAGGCAAGGTGTGCTGCAAAAAGTATTCACTGCCAGGATTTTCCAGGCCAATGCAGTTCAGCATGCCGGAGGGAGTTTCCACCGCCCGCTGACCCTTATTGCCAGCAGAGGGCAACAAGGAGGTACCCTTTACACAGACAGCGCCCACCTTTTCCAAATCCAGAAAATCAGTGAACTCCAAACCAAAGCCAAAGGTGCCGCTGCCGGTGGTCACAGGAGTCGCCATCTTCAGGCCGGCAATATCCACTGCCAAACGACCTTCATACAATGACCTTACCATTCGCCCACCTCCTCAGCCCAAAATACCGGGCCATCCTTGCAGACCTTCAGACGCTTACCCACGCCCTCGCAGGCACAGGAAAGGCAGGCGCCCAGGCCACAGGCCATATATTTTTCCAAAGAAACCTGACATTTCACGCCAGCTTCAAGACAAGCATTGGCCACAGCGCGCATCATGGGCACGGGACCGCATACATACACGCAGTCATAGCCACCCTCAGCTAAAAGCTGGGGCAACAGCGCCATAACAGTGCCCTTGGTGCCGGCACTGCCATCATCGGTGGTCAGGAACATTTCCGGACACAGCTCCTGATACAACTTGGTCCAGAAAAGCTCGTCCGCAGTGCGACCGCCCATCAGGATATGGGCTTTGCCTTCACCAAAGCCCTCTGCCAAAATCAGCAGCGGAGCCAGACCCAACCCGCCGCCTACCAAAAGGCGCTGCATAGCGCTCATGGC
>CAMFZA010000263.1 GCA_946002345.1 uncultured Phascolarctobacterium sp.
GAAGAGAAGCGATTAACTTTGCCTTGGGTCATGCGGCTGCTGATGATGTGATTATGATTGCCGGCAAGGGTCATGAAAATTACCAGATTTTGAAGGATAAAACCATTCATTTTGATGATAAAGAAGTCGTTTTGGAATATGGGAGTGATAAGAAATGCTGAAGGCCAGTGAAATAATAGCAGCCACCCATGCTGTGCGTGAAGATTTTGCTTTTACAGGCGTAACCACTGACTCCCGCTCAGTCAAAAATGGTGAGCTTTTTGTGGCTTTACAGGGTGGGAATTTTGATGGTCACGATTATTGTGCCAAAGCAGTGGAGTTGGGAGCTGCAGGCGTTGTCATTTCCCATGATATTGCTCCCTTGCCTGCAGGAGTTGCTGTCTTTAGGGTAGAGGATACCCTAAAGGCTTATCAGGAGCTGGCTCGTGCCTATCGTTTGCAGCACAAGGGGCTCAAGGTTTTCGCCATTACAGGCTCCAATGGCAAGACTTCGACCAAGGATTTGTTGGCCGCTTGCTTGGGCGCCAAATATAAGGTTGTGAAAACCCAAGGTAATTTTAATAATGAAATTGGCTTGCCCAAAACCCTGCTTTCCATTCAACCTGATACGGATATTGCAGTGGTGGAAATGGGCATGCGTGGCTTGGGGCAAATTGCCGAGCTGTGCCAGATTGCGGAGCCTGACAGCGGTCTTATCACCAATGTAGGCGAAACCCACATGGAGCTTTTGGGTAGCATGGAAAATATTGGCAAGGCCAAAAGTGAAATCGTGGTGGATTTGCCAGCGGATGGCTTTGCCGTACTCAATGGTGACAATGAGTATGTGCTGAAGGCAGCTGCCAAAACCAAGGCCAAGGTGGTGTACTTTGGCTTGGGGGAAAACTGCGATTATCGCGGTAGCGAAATCGCTACCTCTGCTATGGGAACCACCTTTATTTGCACGGAAAAAGCCACAGGTAAGAGCGTGAAGGTGCACCTGCAGCTTATTGGTGAGCATAATGTTTATAATGCGCTGTCTGCCATTGCCGGTGCTGCCTGCTACGGGGTGGAACTTGAGGCCAGCGCCAAGGCATTAGCAACCGCTCGTCTTACCGGTAGTAGACAGGAAATAATTTATATTGGCGATATTACGTTTATTAACGACGCTTATAATGCTAGCCCTGCCTCCATGGAGGCGGCCCTCAAAACTTTGGCAGAAGCCAAGAAAGCAAATCACGGCAGAGGCCGCACCATTGCTGTGCTGGCTGACATGCTGGAGCTGGGCGCAATTAGCGAGGATGCTCATCGTCGTGTAGGCAAGTGGGCGGTGGAATATGGCGTGGATTACGTGCTGACCTATGGCAAGGATGCAGCCTTTATCTCTGATGAGGTGGCTAAGCTGGGTGGCAAAACCTTCCATTGCGAAAACCGCCAAGAGGCGGCGGATAACCTGCGCTTTATGGCCGACGCCGGGGACATCATTCTGCTGAAGGGCTCTAATTCTATGCAGGTTGGCAAAATGTTAGAGATGTTTAAATAGCAAATTCTTTATTAAGCATATTTAGAGAAAAACCATAAAATTTTTAACTTGAGAGGGGAAAAGAATGTTAAAGCTAATCGCTATTCCGGTTACCGCATTTATTGTGTGTGCCCTTATTGGTCCGATACTGATACCATATCTGCATAAATTAAAATTTGGACAGTCCATTCGTGAATGTGGACCTGCCAGTCACATGAAAAAAAGCGGTACCCCCACCATGGGCGGACTGATGATGTTGGCAGCCCTAGTGTTGGCTTTGCTTTGGGGTAGTTTTACCCCTCATATCATCATTGCCTTGGTGCTGACCTTGGGTCATGCGCTTATCGGCTTTTTGGACGATTATATCAAGGTGGTCATGAAGCGTAATTTGGGCCTTACTGCGAAGCAAAAATTCTTGCTGCAGTTTATTTTGGCAGGTGCTTATGTGTACTTTGCTGAAACCCATTTGCAAAACACCTCCTTGTGGATCCCCCTGGTGAATATGAACTTTGATTTTGGATGGGCCTATTATGCTTTGGCATTTATTCTTTTGGTGGGAACCACCAATGCGGTCAATCTGACTGATGGCTTGGATGGTTTGGTTTCCTTTGTAAGTATTCCTGTAACCTTGGCCTTTGCTTTCATCGCTTTTATGCAGGGCATGCTGGATGTAAGCGGCTTTGCTTTGGGTCTTACTGGTGCCTGCCTGGGATTTTTGCTTTTTAATCGTCATCCTGCGCAGGTGTTTATGGGTGACACAGGTAGCTTGGCCTTGGGCGGCGGCATTGCTGCCTTGGCCCTTTTGACCCACACGGAGCTGCTTTTGGTTATCATTGGCGGCGTTTATGTGGCTGAGGCCATGAGTGTTATTATTCAGGTGACCTATTTCCGCCTGACCGGTGGCAAGCGTATTTTTCGCATGTCCCCCCTGCACCATCATTATGAACTGGGTGGCTGGAATGAGGTTAAGGTTGTGCGTGTATTCACTTTTGTAAGCTTTTTG